>NZ_JACSKL010000001.1:300000-488298 GCF_018617585.1 Exiguobacterium sp. s129 | reverse complement strand
GGCACGTACGCGCACTACATGTTGAAGGAGATGGACGAGCAGCCGGCCGTCATCCGCAACATCATCCAGCACTACCAGAACGAGAACGGCGACATCGAACTCACGGACGGCGTGCGTGAACTCGTCTCGGAAGCAGACCGCGTCTATATCGTCGCGTGTGGTACAAGTTACCACGCTGGTCTTGTTGGGAAGCAATTGATCGAGCGCGTCGCAGGTGTACCGACTGAAGTACACGTCGCGTCAGAGTTCGGTTACAACATGCCACTTTTGACAGAGAAGCCACTCTTCCTCTTCATCTCACAATCAGGTGAGACAGCGGACAGCCGTGCCGTTCTCGTCGAAGTGAAAAAGCTTGGCCATAAAGCGCTCACGTTAACAAACGTAGCGGGATCGACACTCTCGCGTGAAGCGAACGAGACGATGCTCCTCCACGCAGGACCGGAGATCGCGGTCGCGTCGACGAAAGCGTACACGGCACAGATCGCCGTCCTCGCGATTCTCGCGTACGACATCGCTCGTGCGAACGGGAAGAAACTTCCGTTTGATTTGATGCAAGAGCTCGCACTCGTTGCAACAACGATGGACTCGATTATGGCACAAAAAGAAATCTTTGAAGAGCTTGCTGATAAGTTCTTGAAAGAATCACGTAACGCATTCTTCCTCGGACGTGGATTGGATTCATATGTAGGTCTTGAAGGCGCATTGAAGCTCAAAGAGATCTCATACATCCAAGCAGAAGGATACCCAGGTGGGGAACTCAAACACGGACCGATCGCGTTGATTGAAGATGGGACACCGGTCATCACGCTTGTGTCTCAACCGAACACACACCTCAACATTCGTGGAAACATCAAAGAAGTTGTGGCGCGTGGTGCAGTAGCTTGTACGATTTCAATGGAAGGCATGGAGCATGAAAACGATGCATTCGTTCTTCCACGTGTTGAACCACTTCTCACGCCACTCGTGACGGTTCTTCCACTTCAACTCATCTCGTACTATGCGGCACTTGCCCGCGACTGTGATGTCGACAAGCCACGTAACTTGGCGAAGTCTGTAACAGTTGAATAATCTTCCATGGCCAGAATCTTTCGGGATTTTGGCCTTTTTTGTTTCAGTCAGTTAACAAATCATCGGAACGTTCTCAAAAATGTCTGTTTCCCCGATAGAGCGGGTACACTCAACGTGAGTATGAATAAAAGGAGAGATTCGATGAAACAGAAGAAATGGATGACGGGCTTAGGTGTCATCGTGCTCGCTACATCGTTAGCCGCATGCGGGGATACGGCGGACGATACATCGATGGAGATGTCAGAAGAACAAAGCATGGATCATTCGGCAATGGACCACTCGGGGTCTGGAGAGATACCAGACGGACTGATGGAAACGAATGATCCGACATATCCGGTCGGGTCGACAGCGATGATGACAGCGGATCATATGCCGGGGATGGAAGGTGTCGAAGCCACGATTGTCGGTGCGTATGATACGACTGTATACGCAGTCAGTTATACACCGACGACAGGCGGTGATCCGGTACAGAATCACAAATGGGTGATTCATGAGGAGCTCGAGAATCCGGGCGACACGCCATTAGCAGAAGGTGAACAAGTCGTTTTGGCCGCTGATCACATGGAGGGCATGGATGGCGCAGAAGCGACAATTGATATGGCTGAAGAGACGACGGTTTATATGGTGGATTACACGACGGAAGATGGAGAAGAGGTCACAAACCATAAATGGGTGACCGAAAGTGAACTAGAAGCGATGAAATGAATGAAGTAGACCTCGAGTACATCTCGAGGTCTATTTTTTTCGATAAATATTTATTGATAAACGATAAATAAGGGCGTATGATAAAGGAAATAAAATGAGTGAGGTGTATGACAGGTGAAACGAGAAACCGTCTTCTTGAAACTATCGGTGATTGTCTTAGCCATTCCGATTCTTGCAGCCTGTATCTTTTTACTTCCGTTTCTTTGGCGAGACGCAACCGAGAGCGGGGGATGGATTGCGAATTCGATGCGTCCGATTGTCGTGGGGATGTATGTGGCAGCAGTCCCATATTTCATAGCTCTGTTCCAGACGTTTACCTTGCTAGGATTGATTGATCGGAATGAGGCGTTCTCCTATGGAGCGGTGAAAGTACTTCGAGTGATCAAGTATTGTGCATTGACCATCACGGTCATCTATACGGCGTTGCTTCCCTTCTTCTATTGGTTCGCCGAACGCGATGATTCCCCAGGTTTCTTCGTTCTAGGGTTCATCTTCGTGTTCGCGGCATTTGTCATCGCCGTCTTTGCTGAGTTGTTACAGAAATTATTAAAGCGAGCCATTGATATGAAACAAGAAATCGATTTGACGGTCTGAGGTGAGAACATGGCGATGATTGTGAATCTAGATGTGATGTTAGCGAAGCGGAAAATGAGTGTGACAGAACTATCGGAGCGGGTCGGGATCACCATGGCAAACTTGTCGATTTTAAAGAATGGAAAAGCGAAAGCGATTCGTTTTTCGACGCTCGAAGCGATTTGTGAAGCGCTCGACTGTCAACCGGGGGACATACTAGAATATCGAGCGGACGAACGAGCAGAGTGAATCTCTGCTTTTTTTGTGTGAACATGAAACGTATTTGAACGATATAGCGTATATAAGATAAATCATTCAGAGGGAGACTAGAAAATGGTTCAAACATGGACAGAACGGACCCATGAAGCCTTAAAAGGAAAAATCGGAAAACTTATCGGTTGGTCTTTTGCAATGGCGATTTTAGTGGAATTGTGGCTTATGATAGATCCAACGTATTACGGAATCCAACACAGTTCTACTATTCTTATGACGATTAGTGTGATTGGACTCATCCTGTATGTGATGTCTTTACCAATGTATATCGGATACAATTGGGTCATTTTAGATACGGTGCGAAATAAGGAATTGCACTTTCAAAATGTATTTAAACCGTTCCGAAAGGGCTACCGCTTAAATTTGGCCACGTTCCTACTCACGATTCTTTTCCAACTATTATGGGGACTGCTTCTAATCGTTCCAGGAATCATAAAGTATTTTTCTTATGCATTCACTTTCTTTATATTGCGAGATGAGCCTCATTTGTCCCCTATAGAAGCGATTACAAAATCTCGTGGGATGATGCGTGGACAGAAATGGGAAGCATTTAAATTAATCTTGCCAATGATTCCGGTCTTTCTGACGGGTCTCACGTTAAGTATTGTTTTCAAATTACCGATTCTGTCATCCTGGTCTCTATTGGTTGCAACTTCACTTGTTCGTCCGTTGGTAGTTGCGCGTTTCGCTGTTATGTATGAAGATTCGCGTCGGGCGTACGACGAACAATGGAACAAACCAGCCTGAAGCATATCAAATAGAGGTTGAAAGGAATGAGCATGCTACAATCTTCATGAAGGAAAGGGGAAATGCTGAATGAAGATTGGAATCATTGGGGCTGGTCTGAGCGGAATCATCGCAGCGCGTGAACTCGCACGTCGAGGTAATACGGTTGAATTGATCGAAAAGAGCCAAAGCGTCGGGGGACGTTTGGCAACTCGCCGAATCGGTGACGGACAAGCGGATCACGGGGCCGTCTATTTCACCGTACGTGGGGAAGAGCTCAAACGCGAGGTACAGTCGTGGATGAGTGCGAACTGGGTGCGTGTCTGGTACGCGGACCCTTATCCGCGATACGTGGGGACAAAAGGGATGAATGGACTTGCAAAGCATTTGGCAGAAGGATTGACGGTACACTTGAATGAGCATGTGGAGTACGTCCATATGGAGGAGGGTGGCGCCGTTACCGTAAAGACTGACGTGACGGAACGTTCATACGACCAAATCGTGATGACGGCACCGCTTTCGCAATCGTTCGAATTACTCGGGAGTTTAGTTGATCAGGTTGAACCTTCCTTGCGACGTCTCGTGTATGCGCCGACGTTCGTCGGTCTTTTCGAATGTACAGGTGGTGTACAGATTGGGGAAGATGGGATTCTCGATTATGACCTGACACCTGGATTGTTGAAGGTGATCAATAATCAGCAAAAAGGAATTACTGCGACCTCGCTCATCAGCGTCTATATGGAAGAAGCGTGGAGTGAGGAGTGGTATGAGCGACCGGAAGAGGAGACACTTGTAGAGATTGAGCGGTTATTCCGAGAGGAAGTTGGCGATATCGACATCGTGTCACGGCAATTGAAACGGTGGCGCTATGCGCAAGCGAAAGACGTGTGGCATGAACCGTTTTATCGGGTAAGCCATCATCCCATCTATTTAGCTGGCGATATCTTTCTTGAAGCGGATGATCCATCCGGACGTACTCGATTTGAGAGTGCCTATTTATCTGGTCTACGTGTCGCCAAGGCAATCGTTTAAACCTTCTACGGAAGGTTTTTTCGTTTTGATGACGAATAGACAGACAAACGAACTGGAGAGGGGCACTCATATGGGGATGATTGGAACTTACTTGCGAGTAACAGATGATGAGTTGGCGCGGTTACTTGATGAACCTGATTATTTCGAGGAATTGTACACGTACGAGGAAAGACAATCGGATATCGATAAAGCGTGGCACGGACTGTACTTTTTGCTGACCGGAGAAGCGGACTTGGACGACATTGATCGTCACTCCCTCGGTAGAACGATTTTCGGCGGAATGGTAATCGAAGAGGAGACAGGGACGGCCTATTTGACTTCATCAGAAGTGAAAGACTTAGCGACCCGACTTCACTATATTGAACGAGATGCCCTTGAATCACGTTATGAGGCGACGAGGATGAATGCGCATGAACTTTACCCATTCGAGAGAGGGTGGGGAAGTGAGGAGAAGCAATACTTGCTCGAACAGTTCGAGGAATTGAAAGCGATTTTTTCATCCGCGTCACAAAAGCAAGAAGGGTTGATTACATGGATCGGATAAAATACGACTGATATGTTGCGCCGATAGGATTCTCCTTATCGGTCTTTTTATTTGACGTCATTTAGTTTAGGGCATAAACTATAACCATCTAGTTTAGGGGGTAAACTAAAAATGAAAGCATTGATGCGCGAAGCCGTGCAGTTATTTGAAGAAGTGATGTTCCATGGGACGGAACATGTTATCGAAGCGATGGAAGGGGATGTCTGGCGTGAGTATTCGCGTGAACAACTCCAACTGTTGAAGTTGCTTGATCAATTTGGACCGACCCCTGCTGGGCAATTGGCACAAAAGCAAGGTGTCCATAAAAGTGCGGTCTCGAATCGACTCAAAAAACTGGTCGAAAAAGAACTTGTCACGAGTCGACGTGGCAAGGATCAGCGCGAACGTTTGATTGAATTGACCTCAGAAGGAAAGCGGCTCGTCGAGGAAGTGGACGGTGCCGTCTATCGATATGTAGAATCCCTCATCGATGGAGAAGTAGACGAAATTGAAATTGAGCAATTTGTCCGGACGTTCCGGAAAATAAAACAATTGCTCCGAATCGGGGAGGAATAATACGTGCATAAAATCATTCAATGGCGTTGGGGAATCCTCATTTCCCTCATCGTATTGACGGCGGTACTATTTGTCGTAGCGCCGAACTTAACAAAGCAAGCAGAAGAAGCTGGTAGTTTTCAGCTAGCGGACGATATGGACTCTCAGCGTGCACAAGCGATTTTAGATGAGGCCGGGAAAAGTGATAAAACCATCTCGTTCGTCTACGAGTTCGAGTCGATTGGCGAAACCGAGCGAACGGATGTCGCTCGTGTCATCGAAGAGCTTAGACAGAATGAAACGGTCGTGACGGATGTTCTCGATCCGTTTGAAAGTGAGGAGACAGAGGCACAGCTCGTCTCAGAAGACGGACGCATCGTCCTCGTCCCGATCACGGTCGAAGGTACGACAGAAGAAATCAATGCGTTTGCTGATGATGTCCGTGAAAACGTGCTTCCTCAAGAGGAAACAGTATATATCACTGGGGAAGAAATCATTAACAATGATGTGAACTTGAGTGCCCAAGAAGGATTGAAAAAGACGGAAATCATCACGGTCGTATTGATTTTTGGATTGTTGCTCCTCGTGTTCCGTTCTATCGTGACACCGTTCATTCCACTCATCGCGGTCGGCTTCACGTATTTATTGAGCCAATCGTTTGTCGCGTTCTTTGTGGATTGGTTCGGATTCCCGGTATCGAACTACACACAAATATTCCTCGTGGCCATCTTGTTCGGGATTGGGACAGACTACTGTATCCTACTTCTTAGCCGTTACAAAGAGGAGCTGAGTGCGGGGCATGCGATTGAAGACGCAATCGTCAACACATATAAGACGGCAGGACGGACGGTCTTGATCAGTGGGCTCGCGGTCTTCGTCGGTTTTGCGGCCATCGGATTTGCAGATTTTCCGATCTTCAAATCAGCCGTCGCCGTCGCAGTCGGGATTGCGGTGTTACTGTTGATTCTCTTCACGGTCGTCCCATTCTTTATGGCGACGCTCAAGCAACGACTGTTCTGGCCATCGAAGAAAGCAGGCGAGCATCATGATAGCAAGCTCTGGGCTGGATTGAGTCGATTGTCGGTCAATCGCCCGTTCGTATCGATTTTGGTCGTTGGATTGATTACGGTGCCAGTCCTGTTCACGTATGACGATGCCCGTTCGTTCAATACGGTCGATGAGATTGGAGACGGGTACGATTCGGTTCGTGGATTGAATTTGATTTCAGAAGGGTTCGGTCAAGGGGAATCCCTTCCGGTACAAATCATTTTGAAACAAGATCAAGCCATTATAGAATCGGAAGTTCCGTACATTGAAATGTTCGCAAGTGAGCTCGAAAAAGTCGATGGAGTGAGCGGTGTGCGTGCGCTCACACGCCCGACTGGTGAAGTCATCGACGATTTCTATGTCGACACGCAACTCGGTGAACTCAGTGAAGGCTTGTCTGACGCACAGACGGGTCTCGGTGATGTCCAGGCCGGATTAGATGAAATTGAGCAAGGGCTGAACGCGGTCGTCGGACAATTGCCAAGCGGTTCAACCGATGCAGGGGCGCCACTTACTGAAGCAGCAGCTGGGCTGAATCAGTTGAATGGTCAGCTTGGACTCATTGGCCAAGGATTGACAGCGACTCAAAACATCCCTGCTGCAGTCGGACAGCTCGGTCAAGTGTCGGCAGGGCTCACACAAATCGAATCGGGCATCAGTGAAGCCGCCTCCGCATTGAATGCGCAAGGGTCTCAGGTTGGTGAACTTAGCACCGGACTATCGCAACTCGCGACAGGTGTTGGCGAAGCGAACGACGGATTAGGACAAATCGAGTCGGGCCTTGGCGAAGCGGTTTCGTTCTTGCAACAGTTGAGTGAAGCAGATTCGCTCCGTGAGACAGGTGTCTATCTTCCTGAAGGGACACTCACATCAGATGAGTTCTCCCCTGCCGTCGAACGCTATGTCTTTGATGAAGAGACAGCGACTCAGCTCGAGGTGATACTGGAGATGGATCCATACTCACCAGAAGCGATTGATGTCGTCGAGACGATTAAAGAGACGATGGATCGCTCTGTTAAGGGGACACCATATGCAGATGCGACCATCGGATACGCAGGTATCTCAAGCATCAACAGCGATTTGAATGAAACGTCAACGAACGACTTCAATCGGACGGTAGCCATCATGCTCGTGACGTTGTTCATCGTCTTGACGGCATTGTTCCGCTCGATGATCATGCCGCTCTATATGATTGCTTCGCTTCTCTTGACGTACTATACGTCAGCAGCGATCACAGAGCTGATCTTTGTGGAAGGTCTTGGCTATGACGGAATCAGCTGGGCCGTTCCGTTCTTCGGATTCGTCATGTTGATTGCACTTGGAATCGACTATTCCATCTTCCTACTGGATCGATTCCGGGAAGAGACAATCAATGGGAAGACGGTCCGTGATGCGCTCGTCTATTCGATGACGAAGATGGGTACCGTCATTATGACCGCCGCAGTCATTCTAGCCGGGACGTTCGGCGCCATGATTCCGTCAGGCGTGCTCAGTCTCGTTCAGATTGCGACCATCGTCATTACTGGTCTGTTGCTATACGGATTGATTGTATTGCCACTCTTGATTCCAGCCATTACGATTTCGTTCGGTGACGGTGTTTGGTGGCCGTTCCGACAAAAGAAAAAGTCATAAACAGAAACGGATGTCTCGTACGATGAGATATCCGTTTTTTGGGATAGATTGCGGTAGATTCGGGAACAGAAAGGCAGGTCCATTATCGAAGGAGGAATACTGTATGGAAATCGTCATTACTGCAATCTTGAAAGCCCATCCTGGTAAAGAAGAAGCGTTACGTGAGGCATTGCATCGTGTGATTCCACCGTCACGAGCGGAAGACGGATGTCTTGCGTACGTTCTTCACGAAGCAATCGATGCACCAGGAACGTTTGTCTTCTATGAAAAGTACAAAGACGAAGAGGCGCTCGATCACCACATCCATTCGTCGCATTATCAGGCATATCGTGACGAAGCCGGGGAGCTTCTCGCCGTGCGTGACGTCTATCGTTTGCATGAAGTCTGAAAGGAGACTTTCTCTTGATTACGCAACCTGTGATCCCGTGTATTTGGTTTGAGGGGAACGTCGAGGAAATCGCCGAGTTGTATGTATCCATCTTTCCAGATTCGTTTGTCGACTATACGACGAAATTTTCAAGCTCGCCAGCGGGCGAGACGACGATTGTGACGTTATCACTTGCTGGACAGTTCTTTCAGTTACTCGGGGGAGGTACCACAAAAGAACGAAATCCGTCCGTTTCTTATATGGTATCCCTCCCGACGACAGAAGAAATCAATGCGCTGTGGGAACGATTATCTGACGGAGCGGAAATCTTGATTCCATTAGATACGTACGACTTCAGCCAGCGTTATGGGTGGTTGAAGGACCGCTACGGGGTTTCTTGGCAAGTCATGCATGATGGGGGGATGGACATTCAGCTCGTGACGCCATGCCTCTTGTTTGTCCAGGAAGCATTCGGTCGCGCCGAGGCGGCGATGAATGATTGGATTTCCATTTTCAAAGATTCGTATGTACTGGACGGACATACGGTACGATACACGGAAGAAGATGGCGACGAGCTCGACGGGAAAATCAACTATGCCCGTTTCGTCTTATCCGGTCGAGAATTTGTCGTGATGGACAGTAATGAAAATCATATGTTTTCATTTGATGAAACACAGTCGCTCATCGCTTTTTGTGAGACACAAGACGAAGTCGATACGTACTGGCAGCGGTTATCGGCTGTACCGGAAGCAGAGGAATGCGGTTGGCTGAAAGATCGATACGGCGTCTCGTGGCAAATCATTCCGTGGGAAATGGAAGAGATGATGACGGTCGGTTCGCAAGAGCAGATTGAACAAGTCGTACAGGCGTGTCTGCCCATGAAAAAACTCGATATCGCGACGTTGCGTAAAGCCTATTAAACAAACCTCCCGAGACAAATAGCTCGGGAGGTTTTTCATGGACTCATTTGTGAGAGGGCATCCTTCTCTATGATGGTATCCGAGAGACGGAGCTGACTGGCCGCACGGTCGATATATGGAGCGCATCGATCGAATGCGACCGGTTCTTCCGTCTCGACGGAATAGCACGTGCCGTTACCTGCTCGTTCGGTCAAGTCTGGTTCATAGTAATGGTCTTCATATCGGAAAGCGCCCGTCCGAAAGACGGTCAAATTCGGCGTATCATTCAAGAGAGAGTCGCCAAGCATATATGCCGGAGAGATCCCAAGTACATCAAGAATCGTCGGTGCGATATCGATTTGACCGCCACTTGCCTCCATGACTTCTCCTGTCATCAATCCAGGTGGTTTGATGAAGAGAGGGACAGCACGGTCGAGTTGGAATGCGTCAACCGTTGAGTCCACTTCTTCGATGGTAGCCATTTCTTCTCCAGGTGCCGTCAGACCGCTATCGTGGTCACCATACATGACGAGAAGCGTCTCATCCCACAGCCCATCTTGTTTCAATCGTTCGATGAACTGACCGACCGCCGCATCGACGAAATGAACGGTATGGTAATAGTTTTCGAGAAGCGGGTCCTCAATTTCCGACAGGTCCAATCGCTTCTCGTCCTCCGGAATGTCGTACGGTGTATGGCTCGTCAATGCGACTAAAAACGCATAAAACGGTTCATCCAACTCTTCCATGAATCCGACGGACGTATTCAAGAATTCCTGGTCGTTGAGTGCCATCCCGATGATGCCTTGGTCGGGGTAGTCTTTGTCGCTAAAGAAATGATTGAACCCGATGTTCTCATAAAAATCATCCCGATTCCAAAAGTCTTTACGGAAGGAGTGCATGGCTGCCGTATCGTAGCCTGCCTCGTTCAAGGACTGTGAGAGCGCGCTAAATTGATTTCCCGGGAAACGTGTGTACACCGAACCGGATTTGACAGGGTAGAGTGACGTGTTGACGATGAACTCCGCATCGGATGTCCGCCCCTCATGCGTCTGATGATACACGTTCGGGAAGTAAAGCATGTCACGTCGCAATCGATTTAAGTTCGGTGTCAATTCCTGTCCATTGATGCGTTGATCGATGACGGAAGTTTGGAACGATTCGAGTTGTAGCACGATGACGTTCGTATCCGGACTCGGGGCACTTAATTCCTGATAAGAGAGTGCTTGGATTTGAGAACGCTCCTCGTCTGTCAGGGCTTCGTTCCATCCCATGGCACGTTCGACGCCTCGGGCGACATCCATCGCGTGATAGCCCCAAAAACCGAGATGATAATATTCACGCATATTCGAGATTGGGTCGTCTGCGATCCATTTTTCCCCGCGCTGATAACTGAGGGTGAGTGGAATCGTGAAGAGAAGAAATCCGAGAGTGAAGCCGGCGAGCGCCAATCGTCTTCCGTTCCGCTTCGCTTCACGGACAGGATGCCGTTTGATGTAACGTAAAATTAAACCGTAAATGATGAGGTCGATGAAGAAGAACGCATCAATCGGGCGGATGAGCGTCAAGAAGCCACCCCCGACATCTCCCATCTGTCCGATATCAGACAGTAAGGCGACAGATAATAAGTCTTCAAAATAGCGATAGTACCAGACGTCCGAGACGAGTAGGGTACTATGCAGGAATAGAGAAACGTATAAAATCCATCGGCGGATCGGATAAGACACGGCAAGTGCCCAGCTTGTCAGGAGTAGAATCGTCGCCAAATTGATGAGGAAAAACGAGAAGTCGAACGCCGTCGCGGTCAACCAGCTAAAAAAGAAAAGCTTTGCCAGGGAGAGTGACAAGTAGCTCCAATAATCGAGATATTTGATCATGAACAACACATCCTTTTCATACCCATTCCCGATGAGGTGAGTGAGGGAAACGTGAAGATGTGTCCAACAAAAAAAGAGGCACGGGGCCTCAGTTAATCAGAAACGTATCGCGCAATTCGATGATGGTTCCTTCCGGTGCTTTTAGTTTACTTAAATGACCGTCGACGACGAAGTAGATGTTGCCACCGTGCTTCGGCAAGAACGTGACACCGAGCTGTTCGAGTCGAGCGACTTCCGCTTCGAGATCAGCCACATAGAGGGCGAAATGGACGGGACCGGCCGCATGTTTCGAATAGTCTTGTAACGTTTCATCGACTTTGGCGGTCTGGAGCTCGATATAAAAATCCCCGAGTTTGAGCCAACTATTGAAGTCACGTGTGTGGAAGTTTGGCGATTCTTGGACGAGCTCAAAACCGAGCGCTTCGTAAAATGACTTTGATGCGGCATAATCTGGGGTTTGGATACAGATATGGTGAATTTGTTTCATTAAGACTTTCCTTTCGTTTGTAGGTCGTTCACGCGATTGCGGTGGAACGGGGAAGTCATATCTTCCGAGATAAGACTGATCGTATGGCCATCCGGGTCCACTACGTCAAAACAGGACATGCCTCCGAAATCGTGAAGCGGTGTCGCAATCAACCCTGCTTGTTCGAACGATTGATACGCGAACTGGATGTCTTCACAAATGACGTTGAAATAGACATGGGCTTGTCCTGACGCATCTTTGAACGTTGCGGCTTGCGGTGACGAGGTCTGGATCAATCCGAGCTGAGTCGAACCGGTCTGGTAGACACAAACCGATGCCTCCTTCCCAACGACCAATTTCTTGAGCATCAAAATAAGTGGTATACCAGTGTAGGGACTGTTCTACATCTGATACGGGAATGAAGATACTTCCGATTCGGAACATATGATAACCTCCTTTTCTCTTATTAGTGTAGCGAATGCATGCTTTCGAAGATACGGGGGAAGAAACTTCTTACGGGAGAAAGCGTATGAAAGAGAGAGAAAATCAATGAGGTGAAAGCATGAAAGAAAATGAAATCACGATTCAACCGGTTGATGCAGTCAATCGAGAGGCGGTCATCGCCCTGACAGTGGACGAGAAACAATCTCGATTCATCGAGACGAATGCCGAATCGCTTCGAGAGATGATTGAGGATACGAAATACAATTGGCAGAGCTTTGCATTTTATGAAGGCGAGCGAGCGGTTGGCTTTATGATGGTCGGAGCGGAGAATCAGTCAGAACGTTACGTGTGGCTCGACCGTTTCATGATTGATCAAAACGAACAGGGGAAAGGCGTTGGAACGAAGTGCCTACGCATGGCAGTGGAATTCATCCAGACACAATACGACGTGGATGATATCATCCTGAGCCTCCATCAAGAGAATGAAGCTGCGAAACAATTTTATGCGAAGAACGGGTTTATCGACAGCGGCTTGATCGATGAATCGAATGGCGAAGCAATCTGGGTCTATCACACAAAAACCCGACCGTCATAAGTCGGTCGGATTCTCGGATGGACTTGTTGTCTTTGTAGCATTCATGCCCATCGAAAAGAGAACGAAAGCGGCAAAAAAGAACAGGGGAACGAACCAGTTGTTTAGAAACGGATCGACAAACGTCGGTTCTTCCGGCCATCTCCCTGTTGAGATTTGGGCGTTCCAACGGGTATAGAGTGCGATGCGTTCGAGTGTGTATAAGAGTCCGGATAAAAACAACAAAATACCACCCGCTACAAGTTGATTGAAACGTGACATAAAACCCCTCCTCTATAGATGTTGTCTATAGTTTACCATTTTCATCCAATGAAGGGGCGTTTATTTGAGTGTGCTCGGTCGCAACTGTTTGACACGTGATAAGACGAGCCAACCGAGAAGCGCGCCTGTCAAACTAGAGGCAAGGAACGCTGGGGCGAAGAAGAAGGCACCGAACGTCGAACCCATCAACAGTTTCGCATACGGGACGGCAATCAACGAGGCGATGACACCGGTTCCGATGATTTCTCCGAGTGCGGCAGCATAGACGCGGTTCGTGCGAACGAAGAACATACCAGCAAGAAATGCACCAATCATGCCACCGGGGAATGCGAGCAGTGACCCGGTCCCGGTCATGACACGAATGAGCCCGGTCACGAAAGCGACGAGGACGGCTCCGATTGGGCCGACGGTAACTGCGGCAATCACGTTCACCATATGTTGAATCGGATAAGCGCGGGCGACACCCGTCGGAATCGAGATGAACAGGGAGCCAACGACGGCGATGGCAACAAGCATCGCCATCCAAGTGAGTTGTTGAATACGCATGAATAGTCTCCTTTCAAAAATAAAAACGCCACGTTTCCAGACGGAAAAATGGCGTGGATATACAGAGACGTATCCCAAGCCACTTCCCTACGCTGGTATGAGCCAGATCAGGTTCGAAGGGTCCGGCAATGCCGTCTCAGCCCGAAGGCTCCCCTAGTGGTCGTTTATTGATTTGAGTATAACATAGCTATCTAAAATCAGAAGGATTAATAAAATTAACCTTCATTCTTGGCTAACAGGTCCTCATAGTCCTTCTCGCTCCAAAAGAGCGGTGAGATGGATTCGGGACCTTTTAAAATTTCTCCATCCTGGTCGTATACGATGGCATATCCGTTCTCGACATCGAACACGAACAAGTCGGCAGTCACTTCGGTCACGCCATTGCCGGCGATAATCACATCGTCAATTGGCTCCCGTGCCAGTTCGACACCCGCTTCATCGAGTTCGACGAGAAGGGCTGATGTGTAGGCATGGCGGTCATAGACCGTTTGGAATTCATCCTGCGTGAGGACGACATCGGTAGGTGGGGCACTCGTTCCGAATTTTCGATTCTCTATCTCTTCGACATACTGAAGGAAAGATTCCTCTTGCCAAAAGAGTGGTGCGAGCGACTCGGAACCGTTGATCAACGTCCCGTCCTGACTGTCGAATACCGTGGCGTACGTCCCGTCATCAAGCTTGAACGGATAAATATCCGCATATGTGTGCTCGAGACCATTACCGGCGATGATGACGCGTTCAAACGTCTCGCGGAACGGTTCGATGCCTTGTTGCTCAAGCGCAGCGAGGAGCGGTTGTGTTTGTTCATATTGGTCATAGACGTCTTTAAAGTCTTCGCGCGTCCATTCAGTGATGGGTTCATCGGGTGATTCGATCGGGATCGGATTGTCTGCCACCGTATCCGTACAACCCGTCAGTAAAAGTGCACTTAATCCGAATATCGCCCATCGTCTCATGATTTCATCCCCTAAACTTACATTTTCCCCCATTTTATCATTCATGACGAAAAAGCAGAACCTGTGCACATTCTCACTCGGGGTGAGGGCGTGTTGTGTAGGAATCGAGTGTATTCTTAAAGTGGAGTGTGTCTTCTTCAGAAATCGTTACTCCTGAGGATGTGCCGTAGCGGACCGCATGATAAACGGACGGGTTCATCGGTAAATCGATGCGTTGGAACCACTCTTGCAGTGTCTCATGAGCACGCAATCGCTTGGCTGGTACGAGAGATTGGTTGAATGCGATCAGTGCATCGCGAATCGGGACGTTCGTGAACGCTGTGAGCGTCGAAACGGACGAAGCGTTTTCGTGTTGTAGCGATTCGACAAGCGGGTCTGTGTTTGAATCAACATGATCTCGTGCGCGAACCACACGTCGTTTCCGTTTTAGATAGATATAAAAGGACAGGCAACCGAGCGCAAGCAAAGCGACGAATAACCCGAGATTTCGTCGTGTGGATTCTCCAGATCCCGTGATTCCCTCAAAAAAGTTATGTTTTCCTTCTTGAGGATCCAATTCAAACGGGTAATCTGCTTTGGATTCACCAATTAAAATTCCATCATCTTCATCCGATAAGAGATCAGTCGGAGGACTATTATTTTCCTCGACCGGTATCGTTTCCGGGTTATAGAGCCACTCGAATACACTCGTCGCAATCACTATCATCGTGAACGTGCCAAGAAGTGTGGTGGCAATCAGGAGAAGAAACTTGTTCGTCCAGCGCAAGAAGACACCTCCTTTTGAATTTTCAGACTATTTGTTGTTTATCTTACCATAAAAAGGTAAAGTTTGATTAAGACAAAAAATGGAGGTCGTCATATGGGCATGGAGCAGGTCATCAAACAGTTGAACGAGGTGTATTTAGGCAAAGAGGATGTCGTACGCCTCTGTTGTACCGCGTTACTCGCGGAAGGACATATTTTGTTAGAAGATGTTCCGGGTACGGGGAAAACGTTACTTGCCAAAACGATTGCAGCTAGCTTCGACGGGGCATTTTCTCGGATTCAGTTCACGGCCGACTTGTTACCGTCTGACGTGATCGGTGCAGATTATTTCAACATGCAGACGCAGACGTTCGACCATCGACAAGGACCAATCTTTGCGAATATCGTCTTGATCGATGAAATTAACCGAGCGGTTCCACGGACGCAGTCTGCCTTGCTCGAGGCGATGGAAGAGCGGCAAGTCTCCATCGGGGGAGAGACATATCCGATGCAGAAACCATTTTTCGTCATCGCGACGCAAAACCCGATCGAATCGACCGGGACGTTCCCATTACCGGATGCCCAGCTCGATCGCTTCTTGATTTCAATTCCGGTCGGTTACCCTGATGTCGCGGAAGAACGGGAGCTCCTCTTGCAAGTCATGCGTCAAACACGGAAAACCGTGGAGGCGGTCGCGACGTTAGACAAGTTACGCTATGCCCAGGAGGAAGTGAAGCAAGTATCGATTCAAGATGACGTCCTCGATTATTTACTCGGGCTCGTCCATGCGACACGAGAACACCAATCTGTCGAGGTCGGTGTCAGTCCACGAGGAGCCATTGCGCTAATGCGGGCTTCTCAAAGTTACGCCTATCTCCACGATCGATTGTATGTCATTCCGGAAGATGTGAAAGCCGTGGCACCTTATGTATTGGCACATCGCCTGACGTTGACGCTTGAAGGAGGCATCAAATCAACGAAACAGGACATCATCCGTTACATCTTAGACACCGTTTCTGTTCCGGTCGAGGGTTGATGATGACGTTCTCGACACATAACGCTCTACAGAAACAATGGATCCCGGTCTACGGATTCGCCGGAGTGATTCTCGTATTCGTCCCGTACATGGAGATTTTCGGTTATGCGCTTTGTTTACTTTCGTGCATCGTCTGGTTCTTTGAACGGACGCGGAAACAGTTGGAACGAGCCCTTCGTCTTCATATACATACGCACGAGTCTCTTCTGTTCGTCGGGGATGAGACGGAAGTGCAGGTGATTTTAGATGGGAGTGAAACCCTCGAACGACTCGGGCTTCCGGTTCGCGTTCGTCTGAAATCCAATACAGCGCTCAGCTTTCCAGACCACGATCGCTCCCCGAATAGTTTAGATATGACGTTACGGACGGATCAGGCCCGTCACGTGCTTCGCGTTCAGGCCGAATTTCGGGGACCGGCTTATATCGAAGAGTGTGTACTCGCTGTGACGCTCCCGTTTCATCTCGGGACGTATCTTCTTGAGTGTCCCATCGAGAAACGATGGACGGTGTTGCCGTCCCTCACGTTACATCCACCGGTCGGCACGAAACGATTGGCACTCGGGGACCGTCCTTTGACCGCATCGCCTCTACGGAATCCACTTCAGGTGCTAGGTTCGAAGCCTTACGAAGGGGAACCGGTCAAGGAGATCGACTGGGTCGCGACGGCAAAACTTGGTCGGGTCCAGTCCAAAGTCTTTCAAAAGACATCCCTCGATACGTTCACGTTCGCAGTGGATTTGAGTGGGCCGTCCGGCTACACGCTTCATCATGACTTCGAGTCGATCATTAGCCAAGTCGCGTACGTGACGACCCGACTCTTAAAAGAAGAGTGTAAAGTCGAGCTGTTCATCAACCGTTTCAATGGTGAAGGGAAGATGGAGCATATCTCCCTTCAGGAAGGAGAACGAGGGACACGGATCATTCTCATGTTGCTGGCCGACCTTCATCCCGGAAACCGCTTCATCTCGACAGACGCGTTCGTCCGAATGGTTGAACGGAAACGTTTGAAACAAAGCCATCTCGTCTGGTTCAATCAGCATAACCTGTACGACTAACAAGGAACTTTCCTTCTTCTGGCGAACTGTATCATACAGAGATGACCGAAAGGGAGAGATCCATATGGCAAAACGGAAGTATGCGAATCGACGAGACTGGGAGCGAATTTTAAAGAACCGTTATGCGCAAGAACGCGTTCAGACGGAACAATTTTCAGGGGTGGTTGCCTTATTCCAAATCGATGAGGTTCGAGCGCCACTATATAAAAAACATAAAGGGGAAGAATTTATTGTGGCTGATGCCGGTTTTAGTTGGCTCCAATATTTCCCGGACAATGAACCGTTCGGTGTGACGGCGATGATCAATCCGGAAGGTGAAATCGTGCAGTGGTATATCGACCTCGTCGACCGGATCGGAGAAGAGGATGGCATCCCGTATATGGACGACTTGTTGCTCGATATTCTCGTGTTTCCGAATGGGGACATCGTCAAAAAGGATGAAGATGAGTTCGAAGAGGCGACCGAGAACGGCGAATTGACACCTGAACAAGTCGAGCGGGGATGGCGTGAGTTTGAAGCGACGCTCGAACGGATCAAACGTGGAGACTTCGTCTACTTTGATTTGGCAAAAGGACATTACGAACAGTTAAAACAAAAGCTATGAGTGGATTCACTCTCTCTGCTACAGTAAGAGCGTAGGAGGGGGAGTTTTTTATGAAAGAAATTGAAATCGAGACGTGGGCACGACGAAAACACTTTGAGTTTTTCAAAGCGTTTGACGCACCGCATGTTAACGTGACGGCGAACGTGGATGTGACAAATCTCTATACATATGCGAAAGCGAGCGATCAATCGTTCTTCAAACTCTTTTTATACGGTGCGGTGAAAGCGGCGAACGCGATTCCGGAATTGCGCTATCGGATCCGTGGTGAAGCGGTCGTCGAACACGAAGTGGTACACCCGTCGTTCACGGTCATGTTAGACGAAGATGTCTTCAACTTTTGTGCGGCCACGTTCAGTGAAGATTTACCGACGTTCTTACAGGAAGTGACGACGCGGATGGAGCAAGCTGCTGACGAAGTCGTGGTTGGGGATGACGAGCCCGACGACTTACTGTATATCACGAGTGTGCCATGGGTCACGTTCACAAGCATCATGCACCCGACGCATCAGCAACAACATGACAGCGTCCCGCGCATCGCCTGGGGCAAGTTTGAGCGTCAAGGAGAGCGTCTAAGGATGCCGTTATCCGTTCAAGCCCACCACGCACTCGTCGATGGGGTACATATCGGCAAGTATTACGAAGCGCTCCAAGCATGGTTAGACCAAGATTTCGCACAGGAGGTGACCGACGTGACAGAAGAAAATGAATTTAACCGAGCAGTACGTCTCCGTGAAGAGGGACAGCTCGAGCAGGCGAAGCAACTGTTCTTATCGCTCTTACGGAAGGATGAGAAGAATCCTAGACTTCATGCATACTGTGCATGGTGTTATGACTCGCTCGGTGAAGAACGTCAAGCGGTACCGCATTATGAGCGGGCCATCCGACTCGGGTTGACGGGAGAGGAGTTGGCCGAATCGTATCTTGGACTCGGCAGTACGTATCGGGCACTCGGTCGATACGCGGAAGCGGAACAGTTATTTGCAGAGGCAATCGAACATTTCCCGAATCATGGGGCGCTCAAAGTGTTTCAGGCGATGACCCACTATAACGTCGGCCGTCATGAAGAGGCGACGGGCGCGTTACTCGAGCTGCTTGCCAGTCCAAAACCGGATGAAAGCATCGCAAGGTACCGTCGTGCCATCGCGTTCTACGCACGGAATTTAAACGAAACGTATGAGTAAAGGAGAATGACATGATTTCATTACGTCCGATCGATGCACAAAATTGGTATACATGCTGTCACTTGGTACTGAGTGAACAACAGCAAACATACATGGAGCCGAATGCGATTTCGTTACTTCAAGCGATGTACGAACCGACGTTACGCCCACGCGCGATTTATGAGGAAGAGACGATGGTCGGCTTCCTCATGTACAATACGGAGCCGGAAGAGTTGGATGCATGGTGGATTTACCGAATCATGATCGACCACGCTCATCAAGGTAAAGGAATCGGCCGACACGCGACAGAGCTGATGCTTGAAGAAATCGGAGAGGGGAAATCAATCGTTGTCGGGTATCATCCTGAGAACGAGGCGGCCCATCACTTATACGAAAGCTTAGGATTCGTTGATGAAGGACATCGATTCGGTCGTGAGATGGCAGTGATTCGTCGAGGAGAATAAGGCGGGGGGAATCCCGTCTTATTTTTTTGAATCAAATCGATTGACGGCAAAATCATCACATGATATATTTATCTCGAATTAAAGATATTTGAATTTGAGTTAATGACTCTCTTGGACAAAGGAGGGAGACAGATGGAACCATCTGATGCATTAAAAACAATCACCGTGCTCTTGCGTGCCTCTCAGTCGTTACAGGACCTGGTGAAACAGGAAGTGGCGTCTTACGGGTTGAACGCGACCGAGTTTGCGGTTCTGGAGTTTTTATATCATAAAGGAGATCAACCGATTCAAGTCATCGGAAAGAAGATCCTCCTCTCGAGCGGGAGTATGACGTATGTCGTGGACCGGTTAGAAGAGAAAGGGTATCTCGTCCGAAAAGCTTGTCCGAGCGATCGCCGCATCACATATGCCGCGTTAACGAATGACGGAGAGCATTTGATGCAAGAAATTTTTCCGAAGCATACGGAGCATATGAATGCATTATTTGAAGGATTATCTCTGACAGAAACGATTGAACAGTTGAAACAAATTGGGAAGCGGGCAGAAGCCGCAAAAAATTTTAATCATGTATCTTGAAATCAAGATATAAAAGGAGAGAGAACGATGAACCACGTAAAAGGAATTCACCACGTCACGGCGATTACAAGTAGTGCCGAAAAAAACTATGACTTCTTCACCCATATTCTTGGAATGCGCTTAGTGAAGAAAACAGTCAACCAGGACGACATTCAAACGTATCACTTATTTTTTGCAGACGATAAAGGGAATGCCGGTACAGACATGACGTTCTTCGACTTCCCGGGTATCCCGAAAGGTAAGCACGGAACAAATGAAATCGCGAAGACGTCGTTCCGCGTGCCGACCGATGAAGCGTTGACGTATTGGGTCCGTCGCTTCGACCGTCTCGGTGTCGAACATGAAGGGATTCAAGAACAGTTTGGGAAAAAGACGCTCTCGTTCATTGATTTCGACGAACAGGCGTATCAACTCATCTCGGATGAGTTCAATGAAGGGATAGCATCAGGAGAGCCGTGGAAGAACGGTCCAATCCCGCTTGAGTACGCCATTACAGGACTCGGTCCCATCTTTATTCGAATTGCTGACATCACGTATTTCAAACAAGTGATGGAGCAAGTGATGCTATTTAAAGAGATTAGGAGAGAGAACGATGTTTATCTCTTTGAAGGAGGTGAAGGTGGAAACGGAGCGCAAGTGATCGTCATTCATGACGAGACATCTCCACAAGCGCGTCAAGGGTTCGGTACCGTGCATCACGTCGCATTCCGTGTCGAAGACCGCAGCGTCCTCGATGAATGGACAGCACGTCTCCAGCAGTTCGGTTTACCGACTTCTGGCTATGTCGACCGCTTCTTCTTTGAATCGTCTTATGCGCGTGTCGCGCCGCAAATCTTGTTTGAGTGGGCGACGGACGGACCTGGATTCATGGGAGATGAGCCGTATGAGACGGTTGGTGAGAAATTGTCACTCCCGCCGTTCCTCGAAGCGAAACGTTCGCAAATCGAGGCGATGGTACGACCAATCGATACGGTCAGAAGCACGAAAACATTTGAGAAAGAATATGAGGGCATGAAATGAGTTTCTTAAATCGTTTGTTTGGAAAATCAGATGCATCACAACATAACCAAGGAGGAACTACTATGTTAAACATCGGAATCGTACTCGGATCAACTCGTGAAGGTCGCGTCAGCCCGCAAGTCGGAGAATGGGTGAAGGAACTCGCCGACAAACGTGGCGATGCCAACTATGAAGTCATCGATATCGCAGACTACAACTTACCGCTCCTCGGTGAGCCCGGACAAGACGCATCAGGCGCAGCAGCCTGGTCGGAGAAAATTGCGCAAATGGACGGATTCATCTTCATCGTCCAAGAATACAACCATTCCATCGCAGCATCTCTTAAAAACGCACTCGACTACTTACGTCTTGAGTGGACGAATAAAGCAGCTGGAATCGTCTCATACGGTTCTGTCGGTGGAGCACGGGCGACGGAACATTTACGTGGCATCTTGAGTGAATTGTCAATCGCTCACGTACGTGTCCATCCTGCTCTCTCACTCTTCACGGACTTCGAGAACGGCACGCATTTCGCACCGAAAGATGTGCAAGCACAATCGGTTAACGACATGCTCGACCAACTCCTTCCGTGGACAGAAGCGATGCAATCGGTCCGTACAAAAGCCGCAGAAGTTGCAAACAATTAACAAATCGCGAAGCCAGCCTGAATTCAGGCTGGTTTTTGTGCGTTTTCAAGTTGATTACGCTAAAGTGGAGGAGAATGGAAAAGAAAGGAGGGGTTCGATGATGACACGAAAAATTATCGCGGCTTCCTGGACCGTACCCATCTATGCGTTTGTGTTAAGCATCGTTGAATTTTCGCAACAAACCCTTGTGGAAACTTCATTTTTGGAGAGCGTATCTGGGTTTCTTTTATTGTGTACGATTTACATGGCATATAGTTTCCCTGTCATTTTGACATATGGCGTCGTGACATCATGGTTGAGCGATTGGTTAGCGAAGCGATTCAATTCGGATCGCGTGCAGTGGTTCATTTCGTTCGCTTTACATATTTTATTTGGACTCGTCTTGTCATGGCTGAGTCTTCTCGCAGCCATTCTGTTTTTCTTCATCGATCGTCGACTGATCAATCGGATGGACGTGACGAAACGAGCTGCAATCAGAAGTGTTTTCATCCCGATCGGGTGTTTGCTTGTCGTGATGGGAAGTGTGTATCTGATTGGGGTCGTTCAAGATTTTTTCGTTCGATTCAACTCCATTTAGGGAAACGAACAAGGACAACCTTACATAAGGAGGGGTAACCATGAGATGGATGATTTACGGGGCGAATGGATATACAGGGGAACTGATTGCCCGTCAGGCCGTCAATGACGGATTGCGTCCGATTCTTGCGGGTCGCACTGGTCGTGAGATTCATCGACTCGGAGACGAGCTCGACTGCGAGACATCGATTTTCGCATTAAGTCGTGAGGCGGCAATCAAGGCGCTTCGCGATATAGATCTAGTCCTTCACTGTGCGGGTCCGTTCACGGATACGAGTCAAGTGATGATCGAGGCATGTCTGGAAACGGGTACGCATTACTTGGATATTACCGGGGAAATCGATGTGTTCGAATATGTTCATTCTAAACAACGGGCGGCTCAGGCGAAGGCACGTGGTGTCATTCTATGTTCTGGCGTTGGATTTGACGTCATCCCGACCGACTGTGTCGCACGAAAATTAAAGGAACTCTTACCCGATGCGACATCACTCGCTCTCGGATTTTCGGCGGCAGGTGGCATCTCACCAGGAACGATGAAGACAGCTGTTCGTGGACTTGGATCGAGTAGCGTGGAACGTGTGAACGGAAAGTTATCACCGTTCCCAATCGGGGCAAAACGCAGAACGATTGATTTTGGACGAGGAAGCCGCACCGCGATTGCGATTCCGTGGGGAGACGTTTCGACCGCCTACTATACGACGGAGATCCCGAATATTACGACGTGGGTGCCAGTGCCGACAGCGGCAGCCTATGTGGCACGCGCCTTGTCTTGGTTCAGTCCCATTCTTGGGAAAGTTGCTGTGCAGCAGCGATTGCTGCGTTATGTTGATGAGAACGTATCGGGACCGAATGAAGCAGAACGTGAAAAAACCTCGACGTATGTATGGGGAGAGGCGACAAATGAGGAGGGGCGCAAAATCGTCGTTCGCATCCAAACGGCGAGCACGTATGCTTTCACCGTATACGGTGCACTCGCCGTCGTCAATCGATTGCTCGGTTCCGGTCGGATGCTTGCAGGCAGTTTCACGCCGGCCATGTTGTTTGGATCACATTTCATCGAAGAGATTCAAGGTTCATCTTCTTTCACGATTGATGAGATTCGTCCATGAGCCGGGAAATGTGGGATTTACTAGACGAAAATCGGCAACCGCTCGGTCGAACGCATCTTCGTGGGGATGAACTGGATCCGAATACGTTTCACACAGTCATCGAAGTATTCACATTTGATCCGAATGGCAAATTGTTACTCTCGAAGCGTCATCCTGATAAGAAGTATCCTCTTCTTTGGGAAGGGACAGGCGGCTCGATTTTAACGGGCGAGACGAGTCGGCAAGGTGCGGTCCGTGAACTCCAAGAAGAATTAGGACTAAACGTCGACCCCGAACAGTTGCGTTTCGTGACGACAATCAAGCGCGGGACGTACTTCTTAGATGTGTATGTCTACACGAGCGAGCGGCCGATTGATGTAAATCAACTTTCCTTACAAATCGATGAAGTGGTCGATGTGAGATTAGAGGAGTGGGACACGGTGCTCGATTCTGTTGAACTCGTGCCTAATGTCAAAGAACGGTTAATCCAGTACGGTCACTTGATTCGAACGTGATATGCTACACTCAACATGAAAAGCAAGGGAGGGAACAAAGTGAAACGTTTAGAATTGGCACGACGCATCGAAAGCATTAAAGCAGAGGGAACGTCTGCTTATATTCGACACCGCAAACAAACCCCTCCCTATGAAGGTGCGGAATTACACGTAGAAGGTAAGGGGCACGTGTTCAAAATGGGGAATATGAGCTTTGCAGTCGGATTCGGACTCAATCGACCGACAAGCTTTTACGACCTGCACCAGATGGAAAAGTGGGTGCGTGGAAAAAATGTGTCCCGACTACATATCGAAGTTTGTCCGTTAGCGGACGATTCCTTACTACGCTTACTGCAAGAACGTAACTATACGCTCGATCACTTTTTAGACGTATGGACGTTAGATGTGACGCAATATGATGGACCGCCGGCTTCGAATCAAGTGGAAAAGGTACAAGATGAGACGCTCCATGAATGGGCGCACGCGATTGCGGCTGGATTTGCCGAATCTGGAACAATTCTTCAAGAGACGGTCGATACGGCGAAAGGATTTTATGCGATGCCGAGTAATCATGCTTATCTCGTTCGGGAAAAAGATGCCGTCGTAGCGGGTGGGATTCTCGCCACGCAAGACGGAATCGGGGAATTGTTTCTAACGAGTACCGTACCGTCTTACCGTCAAAAAGGCTATCAAACCCAACTCATCTTAGAACGAATCGCCGAGGCGAAAGCGCTTGGCTGTGACGTTCTGACCGTCACGACGAAGGTCGACTCAGCTTCAGGGCGAAATATGGAACGACTCGGGTTTCAACCGTTTTACCAAAAAGCGGTCATGAAAAGTCCGATTCTCAAATAAAAGTAGACCATTTCGTATGAAATGGTCTACTTTTTGATTACAAGAGAGATTCAGCACCGTCAACGTACACTTCAGAACCGGTGACGTGGCTTGACATGTTGCTCGCAAAGAATAAAACGACGTCAGCGACTTGTTTCGCAGCACCGGACTTTCCAGCAAGCGGTTGGTTGCCGAGCGGATACTCGATAGGGATGACGATTTCTTCGAGCAATGCGTCATCTCGATTGGTCGAATCATCGATATTCGTATCAATGGCTCCAGGACAAATCGAATTTACGCGAATTCCGAATTGCGCGAGCTCCGCAGCTGCCATTTTCGCAAATCCGGTCTGACCTGCTTTCGTCGTCGCATAGCCACTGAAACCAAAGTTTTTAAAGTATCGATTGCCGTTGATTGACGAGGTGATGATGATACTGCCACCATTCTCTTTCAAATGAGGAATGGCATGTTTGACGGTCAAAAACGTTCCCGTCAGATTCGTCTCCACGACACCATTCCAGTCTTCAATGGACAAGTGTTCAATTGGTGTGATGGTCCCGTTCCGTCCGGCGTTGGCGAAGACGATATCGATTTGTCCGAATCGCTCAATCGTCCGTGCATACGCTTCTTTCATTGCTGCTTCATCCGCAACATCGGCGCTGATCCCGATGGCCCGTTCCTCTCCGACGAGACTAGCGAGACGCATGGCGTCCTCTTCGTTCAAATCGAGAATGGCAACTTTCGCACCCGCTTGAATGAAACGGATGACGGCGGCACGTCCGATACCGGAGGCTGCTCCAGTGACGAGCGCTACTTTTCCAGATAGTAATTTATTTGAAATCAATCCGATCACTCCTTTATCATGACTCTTTCTCATATTCCACAGTTCTGGAAAAGTTACGCTTCATTTCAGAAAATCATGGTGATGTGACTTCAATCGTCCGTGCGATGTTCAAGTTGGACTCCGTGGGGATGACCTCGATGGTGACGAGCTGACCGCTTTGTAATCCTTGTACGCTATTGACGATGCCAGTCACTTCGGTTTGGTCGTTGATTAAAATGACGCGCAACGTGACCTCTTCTGAGGATTCAGTGGATTCAATCAATAGCTGAGGAATGTCGACCCGTTCAATTTGGCCTTCGACCACATTGTCATTCCATGTACTCATCCAATACATGACGATTAAAAAAAGACCGAGAAAGACTAGGGCAAAGGTTAACCTTGCACTCATGCGCAACCCACTCCTTCATTGTCCGGCATCGCATCTTGTCTAATTTACCTTTACCCGGAAATTCTCTCATTACTTGAAAAAATAGTAGGAATCTCAAGAAAAATGGGGAATAGAAAGAAAAACGAAAAGGTGAGGTGCGGGCGAATGTGGATGATGGTTGCGGCGCTAGGATTTGTTGCTTGTGTATGGATCGCGTTTGGTTGGTTTACAATCGGTAATGCAAGGCGACGAGTACGTGGAGGGCTCTTTTCGCTGAGTCTGACTTGTTTGTTCGCGCCACTCTTACTTGTGAAACTAGGAGAACAGTACGGATTTATCGGGGTTCAAGTAGGGCTGACCGTCTTATTTGGTTTACTAGCGGGTGCTTTTTTCTTCGTTGCGCTCGGCTGGACGGGGCGACCGACGAAAGTCCGAAAAGTAAGAACGCTATCGGAAGACCCTGATTTATTTTGAAGCCTGACTTACCACTCCTACGGTATAATGCGGTCATAACGATGTTTACAGGAAATGGAGTGGAAATGATGATTGCACCACCACAGTTAAAGAACGGAGATACAATTGGGATCATCACGCCTTCTTTTCCAGCACCCGTGCAGTTTGAGGAGCGCTATCAACGAGGGATCAATCAGCTTAAGCGTATGGGGTTCAAGGTGAAAGAAGGCACATGTACATATGAATCAGAAGGGTATCGGTCATCCTCCATTCAGAATCGAGTGAACGAACTGAATGCGTTTTTGCATGACCCTGAAGTGAATGCGATTATCAGTACGATTGGAGGAACGAATTCGAACTCATTGCTCCCATATATCGACTATGAACAATTGCGACGCCACCCCAAAATCATTATGGGCTATAGTGATGTGACAGCAATTTTGATGGCGTGTTACGCCAAAACGGAGGTTGTCACGTTTTACGGACCGGCTGTCGTACCATCATTCGGCGAGTATGGTGGGATGTTCGAGAAAGGGTCCCAGTACGTACGAGATATCCTCAGTTTGGAGAAAACTGCCCCGTTCGATTTGGACGTGCCGAAAGAGTGGACCGAAGAGATGCTCGATTGGTCGACGCAGCAACGTATCAAAACCTTCCAACCGAATGAAGGATGGGTACCATTAAGGGATGGAAAGGCACAAGGCACATTGATTGGCGGGAATTTGAATACGATGTCAGGTTTCTTCAAATCGGACTATTATCCCGATTTGAAGGGGGCGATTCTTTTCCTGGAAGACTCGTTCAAAACGATGGCTGAAGAAGAACGTTCGCTTAGCATGTTGAAATTGGCTGGTGTATTTGATGAGATTTCGGGTCTGGTCATCGGCAAGCACGAACATTTCCAAGATCAATCAGCTCCGTTCTCGTTCAACGACTTGTTGCTTGAAGTCGTCGGCGACACGGACATCCCTATTTTGACGAATGTCGATATTGGTCATACGTTCCCGTCACACGTCTTCCCGATTGGCATTCAGGTCGAATTGGATGCGACGAATGGAACCATCCGGTTTTTAGAAGATGGGGTGTCAGCATGAAAGAATACCTCACGATATTTGACGAAAATCATCAAAAAATAGGAGAGAAAGAGCGGGGACAGGTTCATGTAGACGGAGATTGGCATGAGACGTTCCACTGCTGGTTCTGGAAAGACCAATTTGTCTATCTACAGCGTAGAAGTATGGAGAAACAGGATTTTCCCGGGAAATATGACATCACCGCAGCGGGACATCTCTCTTCAAACGAGACGTTCATTGATGGTATTCGTGAAATTGAAGAAGAGCTCGGACTGTCATTGACGTTCGAACAGCTCACAGCTCTTGGAATATTTGAAGACGTGATTGAACTGAACGGTTTCCTCGATCGCGAGTTTGCACATACGTATAGCTACGCTTATCAAGACGAACCGCTCCGTTTTGACGACCAGGAAGTGATGGACGTGGTAGCTGTGTACAGGGACGAGCTGATGGCGCTCACGGAAGGACGATTGCGTACGATTGAAGGAAACTCCATCCTGACGAACCATCTCGTTCAAATCACACAAGCCGATTTAGTTCCGCATCGTCTGACGTATTGGCACCGTATATGTGAGGGATTGGCACGAATCGATGCGTCAAATCGATAAAGAGAGAATTCTCTGCTCGCCGATCGGTCCACCGATTCGACGTCCGGTATCGACCCATCCGTTTGTCGTATAAAGTGTAAACGCCACATCATTTTTCAGGTTGACGGACAATACGACTTCACGGATATGAGGGAAATGTTGACGCACGAACTTCGGAAGTTCTTGGAGTGCCGCTTTTGCGTACCCCTTGCCTTGATCTGCCTCATTGATGGCAAAAGCCGAGAAGAGCAGCGCATGTGGTTCATCCGTATAAGAAGCGACTCGTTCGTTGTCATGTAGTAAAAACATTCCGACTGGCTTCTGCTCGACGACAACAATCGGATGAACGCCTTCAGGAAGTGGGTCGTCCATGTCTTTTGGAAGGGTTGTATACTTTTCTTGGTCCGTCGGCAACGTGAACGTATCGAGAATCGGTCGATGCGTATCATTTCGATATTCTAATGAGATGTTCATAAGGCGTCTCCTTCTGGCTTTATTGATTTCATTCAGAAAAGGGGAATTATATGACTACACAAGTTACATATCGTCAAAATCCGCCTGTACAAGATCTATATCGGGCGTTTATGACTGGTTTTTCTGATTATATCATTCCGTTCCAATTCGATGAGCAGACGTTTGAAGACGTCTTTCTCGTACGAGACCAAAATCAGCCGTCTCGTTCAATCGTCGCTTATGACGGGGAAGAGCCGGTCGGCGTCGTATTGAGTGGGATTGCATATCTCGATTCGGGATGGCAGACACGTTGCGGCGGACTTGCTGTCGCCCCGCAAGCTCGGAAATTAGGCGTTGCGACCGAGTTGATGCAACGATTTGAAGAGGACGCAAAAGGGACTCGTCTGCTCGAAGTGATTCAAGGGAACGATGCAGCGTTGTCGCTTTATCATCAACTTGGATATAAGACGACACGTGAAATCTATTACTTTCAGGCGGTACCACTTGAAACGACTGCTCACATGACTTCGGAACCGATTCAAACGTTGTTCGACCGACTATACCCGACAGCTCAGCATGTTCCGATTTGGCAACGCGATGTGCGCGTGACTCAACAGGAGGCGGAACTTGTGAAAGTGATCGAAGACGAACGAGAAGGATTTTTGTTATACCGCGATCATGTATTGCTTGATGTTTTTGGTCACGCTGAAGATGCAGAATGGTTATTGCGCGCGGCTGCGGCCCGATCCCCACTTCACCTCACTTTGACGTCCGACCGTCCTGAATGGATAGAAGCGGCACGCCGACTAGGATTTGTACAAGATGACATTTCGCAGTTTGAAATGGTGAAAGACGAACGATGAAGCGATTATTACTTGTTTGTATCATCGGATTGATGTTAGGAAATACAGCGACCATCATCGCGCTGACGACGAATCTCTCGCCAGGAACGGTGAATTTGTTGCTAACAGGTGGGGTTGGACTGACCATCTTGTCAGTCATCGGCATCGTCCTTGCTGGATATTATACGAGAAAACGCAAGTGAAATCCTTGTGAAGTAATGCTTGAAAATATCACATCGTCCTGTCATGTATGACATGAAAATGAAAAACTTCATTTATTGAAATGTTTAACCCCCAGTGGTATATTCGCATATGTAGCTTTTTTTGAAGTTCATGAATGTATCAATTTGGAGGGTTTATTATATATATGTGGAAACAACTGATCATGACAGCAGGTGTCGGCGTACTCTTGTTCCAAGGACAAACCGCATCCGCTAACGAAATGACCCCGCAAGACCTCGTTCAAACGGAGAAATCTGTCCAACAAACTACGAAACAAGTCAAAGAAACGAAACAAGCCATTCAAAAAATCCAGTCAAAGTTGGATGAAGTCAATCAAAACGCGGAAGTATTGCGTGACAAGATTGAAGGCACTTCTGAAGAATTAGAAGCGGTCGAAGAGGAACTCGTTCCGACTGAACAGTCACTCTTTGCGAAAGTCGTATCTTCTGTTCTACCGAGTGCGAAAGCGGAGGCTGCTGAGGCCGAGGAAGCGCATCAAGCACTCGTTGAGAAGAAAGAACAAGCGAACGAAACGCTGAAGCAGCTAAAAGAAGATCAACAACAGATTGAAGCGACACGTCAAGACGTGAAGACGGCATATGACGAGAAATCGAAACAATATAAGAAACAAACGAACCAGTTAAGTGATTTGAAAAAACAGTACGAAGCGATGGCGCCTGATCGGTTCTTGATGCCTGCAGAAGGACGTCTCTCACAAGGGTTCGGTGCAGCAAGCGGACAGTTCGGATACACGTTCCACAACGGTCTTGATATTGCCGCTAAAACAGGTACACCGATTTACGCCGCAGAAGCTGGAAAAGTCACAAAAGTTAGCTCAAGTGGACCTTATGGAAACCATATTCAAATTGAGCATAACGTAGATGGCCAGAAATGGACGACGGTCTATGCCCATATGCATAAAGTCGATGTGAAAAAAGGTCAGACGGTGCGCCAAGGTGAACCGATTGGTCAAATCGGAAACACGGGCAACTCGTCAGGTCCACACTTACACTTTGAAATTCATAAAGGGAACTACAATTTCTCAGCTAGTTCAGCTGGAAATGCCGTCAACCCGATGAAAGTGGCAGAGCGCCTTGGTGGTGCTTCTCCAGTGAAAGCAACGTTTTAATCAGACAGATGCCCTGAGCCTCGTAAACGAGGTCAGGGCATTTTTCATTGTTCGCGTGTCGGGTCGTGGTTGCCTTCACTATCGGCAATCGTATCCGAACTGCCGTAATCTTCAACTTGTGAAAAGGCATCCGTTTTTTGACCGGGTTCATCCGTTCCGTCCAGTTCTTTGCGACGGGCCGTCTCGTTCGGGTTCAATACGTCTTCTTCGACCGGTCGATCGAGTTCATGTTCGTGCTCTTCTTCTTCCTGTGCACGAGCATGTTCGATGCAAAGTGTAGCTTCTGGGATGACTTCAAGCCGGTCCAGTTCAATGTCTTTCCCGCACACTTCACATTTGCCATACGTACCATTCTGGATGGCGAGTAGTGCTTTATCGACATCGCTCAAAAACTCTTCGTCGAGCTCGTTGAGCGCTTGGTCGCGTTCTCGTAAAAAGAGTTCTTCACCGGAATCGGCCGGGTGATTATCGTAATGAGAGAGCTCGCCTTCATCATACGTCTCTTCTCGGCTATCCATGTAACCTTCTGTTTTTGCTTTTTCTTTCAACAGACGTTTTTTAAACGTTTCGATTTGTTCTGCAGTCAACATATTGATTCACTCTCCAGTTCTCAAGTCATTAATATAAGGTTTCCCATTTTATATGCGCACAAACCTTTTGAAGTGGAATCCATTATGTCGAGAGGGGAAAAGGGTATGATGACAATAGAGCATATGGATTTTAGTGAGGAGGAAAGAATCATGAGAAAAGTTGAAGTGGTCGCATATCATCCGGAATGGAAGCACCGATTTGAAGAAGAGGCAGGGAAATTGAGCCGATTGTTTGAAGGAGAGCTCGTTGCGATTCATCATATTGGGAGCACCTCGGTCGAAGGGCTCGCGGCGAAGCCAATCATCGATATGATGCCTGTCGTACGGGACATCGAACGAGTTGATGCGTATACGGAACGGATGGAAGCACTCGGGTATCGAGGGCTCGGTGAATACGGTATTCCAAAGCGTCGCTATTTCCGAAAGGGCGAAGAGGAGCGGACGGTTCACGTACATGTGTTTGAAGAAGGGAACCCAGATGTCTTGAGACACCTCGCCTTCCGGGATTACTTACGTACATTCCCTGACGTACGCGATGCGTATGGAGAGTTGAAGTTGCAACTCGCAGCGCAACATCCGGAAGATATGGAAGGCTACATTCAAGGAAAACATGAGTGGATCATCGAAACGGAACGACTGGCGACGAAGTGGTATAAAGAAAATCATGGCGTGTGAAACCTTTTTGTGGGAATCGTCGTATAATACATCAAACCTTGAAGGGGGAGATCTCATATGAAATGGTTTCTTGGAAAATGCGTAGAATACTCCTTGGCTGCACTCGTATTCGTCGGATTGTTCTTCATCCTCCGGATGATCGCCGGAGATACAGATAAAGGGTATATGTTGACGGTACTCGGTTCATTTTTTCTTGTGTTGCCGATTTCGCTTCTTATGGGTTACTTCTTGGCCCGTCCGCTTCAACGTCGCCTAGAAGGGAAAGGGACTTCGACTTCGAAAGAGCATATGTTGCATGGGACTGAAAAACCACATGGTGTGATAGAAGATCGGAATCACACAGGATTTAACGGTTGATGGATAGCGTGTTCGTCTCAACAACAGATGCCCGACTCATCGCTCGATTAAATCGTTCCATTCATGAGCATCACGTCCGCATGAATTCAGATTACTTTGCAGAGTATGAGGAAGAGAAGATGTATGAAGCCTTTCTAACGCTGATAGGGAGACCGAATCATCATTTCATGGTGATGGAAGTAGAAGCAACCCCTGTCGGCTACATATGGTTCGAGGAGAAAGTGAGTGAGGCGACCGCGTTTCGCCAAGCCGTTCGAACGGTATATGTACATCACATCAGCATCGATACGATGTATCAGCGCAAAGGATACGGACGACGCATGATGGAGTGGATCGAGCAATGGGCACTTGATCACCAATTCAAGTCGATTGAGTTGGACTATTGGATGATCAACAGCGAAGCGGCCTCTTTTTATGACGAGATCGGATTCGTTCCGAAACGTCAGATTGTCATGAAAGCATTGGGGGAATGAGCAAATGGAATGGATCACAATTGGATTAGGAATTCTCGGAGTACTTTCATTAGGTTGGTTCTTTTATAGTTACTGGCTCGGATATAAAGGGGGAAACATCGTCATGACCCTCGATGAGCATTACACGAAGTTAGAAGAATACGTGCCTGCCATTTTGGCGAAGCTATATGAAGACGGCAAGGCTGCCCATTACCTTGGGGACCGCAAGTTCGAAGTCGAAGGCAAACGTTACGTCCTTGTGGAGCGTACTGTACCAATCGGTCACGTTCCGACACAACAAACCGTATTACAACCGGAAAAATGAACGAAAGGGAGCTCTCGCGAATGAGATGCTCCCTTTGTTTATTTGACGGCTGGAGGGCCGAAGCCTCCGCTGTGATAGTCGCGGAAGGCTTGGTGAATCTCTTCTTCCGTATTCATCACGAAAGGACCGTGTGCGATATACTCTTCCCGAATCGGTTTTCCCGAATAGATGAGGACGCGTGTGCGGCTTGTCGCTTGGAGGTGAAGGGTACTCATCGCATCGGATGTTTCATCAAACGTCAGTGTCGCCACATCCGTCTTATCGAGCGGGATACTGGACGTCCCGACTTCAACAGATCCTGCTAGGACATACAGGAAGCTGTTATGATTCGCAGGAAGGACATGTTCGTACGCACTCCCTTCTTTCAACCATATTTCGGTCATTGTGATTGGAACGAGACTCTCCATCGGTCCTTTCATACCGGCAATTTCGCCAGAGTAGACACGAAGCTGCCCACCGTCAATCAGAACAACCGGCGCGTCTTCGACATACATATTTTGATAAGAGGTCGTCGTTGTTTTTAGTGACTTCGGCAAATTCAACCACAATTGAAGGGTATGGATGAGGTCATCATCGACGGCTTCCTCAGCGTGGCGAGCCGCCCATCCGGCGTTCATATATTGGACATCACCGGCATCTAAAATCGAATGTCCTCCATGATTGTCAATGTGTTCGAGACGCCCGTCGATGACATATGTGATCGTCTGGAACCCACGATGTGGATGATCGGAAAACGTTCCTCGTTTGAACCAGTCTTCGGCCATCAAAATGAAGGGGTCGAACGCTTCTTTTTGTTCAGGTGGTAATACCCAACCTTGTTGAACGTGCGGATATCCGTTTTGGCGATAACTGACGCGCCAATGCTTGTCGACATCTCTAACAAATGAATTGGTCACAACACTTCACTCCTTTCTCTTTTTATCTTCCCAAAAAACGTTTTCGTTAGGGTCTAATTTGCTTCATGGATATACAAAAAAGGCAGATGCGCTTGGCATCTGCCGAATCAACTATTGTCTTTAAATAGGTTATGCCACTTGATGGCGTCCTCACGTAACAGTTTAAAGTGGGCCCCCGTCTCCGCATTCGTTACGTAGACATCGTTCCCGTCATAACTCACGTCAAACGTTTGGGCACATACACCTTGAAACAGTGTTAAGTAAGGAACGGGTGCAGGTGTTCCTGCGTGAGATGTCGCATTCGCCTGCTCAATCGCACGGAAGAGAAAGTCTACTTCTTCTGTTCCGACATGCTGTAAAAACGAGGCGTCTTTTGACTCTGTACCGAGAAGCGCTAACTCATGAAACAGGGCATGGCGTTCACCGCTTAACGTTTCATGAATCTGTTTATTCAATTCCTCACCATCCATTAATTCTAGTTGATGATACGTGATGGAGACGAGCTGACGGTGCGCCGTTCTGTCTTTCATGTACGTAAAACTATACAGTGGATAGCTGTGTCCGGGTATAAGAACAGATGGCAATTGAGATGCTGCCTTCGCACCGAATACCTGTGACATATGACCATCTTTCGGTCGTAAGACCGTTTGATAATCGTTTTGATCTGAACTGGTGTAAATCGCATATTGTAACGTATCATCCGATTGCTCTGTCCCGAGACCTACTGACAGATAAGGATGACGTGATGCATCAATCGGAATCATCAGACGCTCTTCTCCTTCTGACGATGTCAATGTCAGTTCAAATTCTCCGTTAAACGGCATCGTGATATGGAAGAGGGTATGTTCGATTCCGGTTCGTTCTGGATAGGGCTCATTACCTATCGACTTTTTCATCTCTTCAGCAAAGTGATCATATTCATGTGGTTCGGCAGAGCGAATCTTCGCGATATCTGGATAAGAGTCTGCTGTATATTGGACATCATGTAAGCTTTCAGGAATATTGTTTGTTTTGGTGACATACATAATCGAGTCTAGCTGACATTGTACGTACGATTCATTATTGACTGTAAACAATGTGGCCGTCGGGAACGCGGATGACGTGGCGACATCTGTTAAGGGCTGTGTCAACGTGACCGTTCCAAGCCAATGTCTCTCGCCGCTCGGGATTGTCGAAACTGCATTATCTGGTTGACACAATTCGATGATCAATGCGCGATCGGATTCAGGCATTTCGATTTGTTGTCCATTCGGTAACAAGGCACGTCCTTGATAATATTCTGGGGCAGGTTGGAGTCGGAGTGCGCGTTCTTCCTCGCATCCGAATAAGAAAAATAGGATGACGAGGGTACTGAAAATCAGGTACTTTTTCACATCGGTACTCTCCTTCGATGAATCACTTTCACCATTCTAGCACCATTTTTTTGTGACTTTAGTCTTAGGAAAATTAATGTGTTATTTTAAAAAAAAATTAAAAAACCCGTCCAACTTGAACTGGACGGGGGATAAAACCATTTATGTTTTATTTTTACTTTTAACCTTTTTTGCCGTGTCGATTTTTGACGAAAAAACGTTGATTTGAAGCAGATTTGAAAAATAGCAATTTTTAGTCTAAATCATCAAATTAGAATCAGATGGAATTTATTTGATGAAGTTCCCTTCAATCAACATCTCGACCGCGTGCTGCCTTCAAAATTTCGAACCATTCTTCACGCGTGAGATCGATTTGAAGTGCGTCGACACCTGTTTGAACGCGCTCGATTTTTCCTGATCCGATGATTGGCATGATGTTCGCAGGGTGTTTGATGAGCCATGCATACACAATCGAATCGATTCCGCTCGCATTGTGACGTGCGCGAATCTCCTCGAGTTTTTCACGAAGAGGTGCGTACTGTTCGTCTTTGAAAAGCTGCCCTCCTGCGAGTGGGCTCCAAGCCATGAGTGGCATCCGTTTTTCGTGACAAAGGTCAACCGACCCATCTTCGAAATGCTTCAATTGCATTGGAGAGAGTTCAAGTTGGTTCGTCACGAGTTGGAACGGGAGACGTGATTGAAGCAAGTTTTGTGTGGCCGGCACGTGGTTGGATACACCGAATTCACGTACTTTCCCGCTATCACGTAACGTAATGAAGGCCTCGGCCACTTCATCCGGGTTCATGAGTGGGTCTGGGCGGTGAATCAATAATGTATCAATGTGATCGATGGCAAGTTCTTTTAACGAACGCTCCGCTTGCGCGATGATATGTTCTTTTGTCGTGTCATAATAGTTGAGCGTTTGACCCGGATTGAATGATCCTGTCAATTTGATGCCCGTTTTTGTGACGATCTCCATTTGGTCACGGAGTTCAGGCTTTAGTTTTAACGCTTCCCCAAATAATCCTTCACATGTATAACCACCATAAATATCCGCATGGTCAAACGTCGTGATGCCGAGTTCGAGACATTGTTCGATGAACGTGAGACGTTCCTGTGGGGTCATGTCCCAATCAGCGAGTCGCCACATTCCATGGATGACGCGTGAGAATGATAGTTCTTCTGTTAAAGCGATGCGTTGCATAATAACTCCTCCTTGGTTGTCAGTCGCTTTTCATTATACGTCTTCAAAGAAAGCGCGTCACTTGTCACCCCCTCGAGCAGTTTTAGCGTCAAATGAGCTTGTATGCGCTATGATGATAAAGAAGAGAAACAGGAAAGAGGCGTGACAGATGAGTGACTATAAACCATATGCGGACGTCACCTTCGAGCGGGTGGGCGACTCGTTTCAGGTAATGGCGATGCACCCCGATCTTCAGTTACACGGGATTGGACGCAGTGCGGCCGTGTTTCGTTTAAAAGAAAGGGACCGCGTCATTAAAGTGTTCTTTCCGGGATACGAACAAATCGCAATCGAAGAGGCAGCCATCTATGAAAAGCTAAAAGAGCTTCCTTATTTTCCGACTTGTTATGAAGCGGGTGACTCTTATTTAGTCATGGATTACATCGAAGGGAAGACACTGTTTGAGTGTCTGACAGAGGGCATCTGGATTGACCCGTCTTATATCGAAATCGTGGACGAAGCACTTCGTCAAGCACGGTTGTTAGGATTGACCCCATCGGACGTCCATTTGCGAAACATTATTTTGACACCGAACGGACAAGTTTTCTTGATTGATTTGGCACGCTTTAGACAAGGACAACAAATCGACCATCAATGGGAAGACTTGAAGCGAATGTATCGTCTCTATCGTTATCGTTTCATGCCGAAACAGTATAATGAGGCCTTACTTAATCGAATCGCTTATTTGTACCGTAAACTCGTGAACGATCCGGATGTTTAATCTGGGTCGTTTTTCTTTTGTCGATTAGGGAACATGAGTAACGTGTCCAAATCCAAAGGAGAAGTGAAAGGGGAATGACGAATGGCTCATCGAATCTATGCGAATGAACTCGAAACACTCCACGAATGCGTGGAGACATGTAATTATTGCTTGGAATCCTGTCTAGAGGAAAAAGATGTACAGATGATGGTCGATTGTATCCGGCTCGACCGTGAATGTGCCGCGGCCTGTGCATTTCTCGCTGAGGCGATGACGCGTGATTCGGCATTTGTCCCAGAACTTGCTCGAGCGTGTGCGGTCATCTGCAAAGCCTGTGCACAAGAGTGTGGGAAACATAAACACGCGCATTGTCAGGAATGTGCACGCGTCTGTGCAGAATGCGCCTCGATGTGTGACCGCTTAGCAGCATAATCTGAGTGACTGGTCGATGGGACCGGTCACTTTTTTCGTGTCTTTTGAAGAGGGGATTCGTATAATGAAAAAAACGAGAAGTAGGTGTTTGTATGATTCGCAACTGTCGGCGAGACGATCTTCAAATGATTTTACATATTTATAATGACGCAATCGTGAACAGTACGGCCGTCTATCATTATGAACCGGTAACGCTCGAGAACAGGGTCGCCTGGTATGAAGAGAAGAAAGAACAAGACTGTCCGATCATCGTGTGGGTTGAGGATGATGTCGTCATGGGATTTGCGACGTTCGGGCCATTCCGCCCGTGGCCTGCATACCACTACACGGTCGAGCATTCCGTGTACGTACACCCTGGCTATCGCGGGAAAGGGATTGGCAATAAATTATTAAAGGAAATCATCCATATCGCAGAAGCGAGAGGGATGAAGACTGTGATTGGTGGAATTGACGCGTCGAACGTGACGAGTATCCGTGCCCATGAAAAAGTGGGATTCGTACATTCAGGAACGATTCGAAATGCCGGGTATAAATTCGGAAAATGGCTCGATTTATCGTTTTATCAACTGGATTTAGAAGGTCCTGCGTCACCCACGGAAGGATGAACCGTCTAGAAAGGGTGCCACTCCATACGATATACTGAAACGAGTGAATCGAATGGAGGAAAATGTATGAACGAGTACCCGAATTGCCCAAAATGCCAATCGTCTTATGTATATGAGGACGGTCCACTGCTCGTCTGCCCGGAGTGCGCCTATGAGTGGTCACCGAGCGAGGCAGCCGAAGCGGAAGCCGCGTCTCAAATCAAAGACGTGAACGGAAATCCACTTCAAGATGGAGATACTGTCACTGTCATCAAGGATTTGAAAGTGAAAGGCACATCGCTTGTCGTCAAACAAGGAACGAAAGTAAAAGGGATTCGACTTGTGGACGGTGACCATGATATCGACTGTAAAATCGACGGTCTAGGTGCGATGAAACTGAAGTCAGAGTTTGTGAAGAAAATCTAACATAACGTCAGACTGTCGACGAATTGGGGCGTGAAATGCGCCTTGGTTCGTCTTTTTTGTAAACTTTTGTTTATCGTAATGATGTAAATGAACTCTTAGAGTGATTGGAATGGTAAAAAATAGTATGTGCCTTATGTAGATATGAGATGATGAAGGCATTCTAAATCGAAAAAGAGGAGGAAGACATTCGTGGGACAACGATTTGTATTGAAGTCAAAACAGCATATGAGTGGTGGAATTATAAAAAATGTCGTGGATAGCTATACAGGCGTTCACTACTTGATGACTAGCGGCTTAGGATTGAGTGGAATGACGCCTCTCTTAGATGAACATGGAAAAGTCGTCATTGAGAAGCCGAAATCGACTTCGTGAAATCGTGGAGTATAGAATTCATACAAAAAACCAAGCTGATCAGCCTGGTTTTTTGTATGGCCGTATTATGAGAAGAATGGTTTATACTCGCGACGTTCATGCATGACCGACACCCATTGGAGAGTCGTGAACTCTTCGAGTACCCATTCGCCGTTGAAACGTCCGAGACCAGAGTTTTTCTCGCCTCCGAACGGCATGTGCGGTTCATCGTTGACCGACTGGTCGTTGACGTGAATCATGCCGGTTTCGACTTTTCGTGCGAAATTGGTCGCACGGTAAACCGAACCGTGGACGGCACCGCTCAATCCATACGGCAATTCATTCGAGAGACGGAGTGCCTCTTCGTCATCTTTAAACGACAGGATGACCGCAACCGGTCCAAAGATTTCATTTTTCGCAAGTGGCATGTCATTCGTGACACCACTGAGGACGGTCGGTTCGAGAACGTTGCCGTCGGCTGTTCCACCAGTATGAACGGTCGCACCTGCATCGACGGTTTTCTCGATTTGCTCTAAGATACGATCGATTTGATCGTGGTCGATGAGCGGACCGACTTGCGTGTCTTTTTCGTTCGGGTCACCCGCTTTTAACTGTTTAACACGCTCGACGTAACGTTTCACGAACTCGTCATGAATCGATTCAGCGACGAGGATTCGGTTCGTCGACATACAAATTTGCCCTTGATGGTAGAACTTGCTGTATACCGCAGATTCGACGGCACGGTCGAGGTCAGCATCATCGAGCACGACAAACACGTTATTCCCACCGAGTTCAAGAGCCGTCTTTTTCAATAGACGACCGGCTTTCTCTGCGATTCCTTGACCGACCTCGGTCGAACCTGTGAACGAGATGAGACGCGGAATCGGATGTTCGACGATGGCGTCGCCGATTTCAGACCCTCGTCCGACGACGACATTAAGTACGCCTTTTGGAAGTCCTGCTTCTTCAAAGAGCGATGCGAACAGAAGACCACCTGTGACCGGTGTCGCGGTAGCTGGTTTGACGACGACCGCATTCCCGGTCGCGAGAGCTGTCACGATTGAACGAACAGCCAAATGGAACGGGAAATTCCAAGGACTGATGATTCCGATGACCCCGAGTGGTTTCCGATAAACCCGGTTCTCTTTGTTCGGCACGACCGAAGGTTTGATGAGTCCGTCCATACGGAATGGGAATGTCGCGGCTTCCTTGATGATAGCCATTGATGCGGCAAATTCGCCTTCTGCCTTGATCCGTGTACTGCCAGACTCTTTCACGAGCCAGTCGACGATGTAGTCCTTGTTGTCCATCGTCACCTGAGCAAACTTCTCGATTAATTCCCGTCGTGCTTGCGGAAGCATGTCAGCCCAGTCCGTCTGAGACGCTTTGGCTGCTTCATAAGCACGATTCAAATCATCTTCATCCGCTGATTGAATCGAGAACAGTGTTTCGTTCGAGAACGGATTGACGTTGTCGATCAACTTCTCACTTGATCCGCTTACCCACTCACCATTGATGTGCATTTTCGTAAAATCTGTATGCATATAGAACACTCCTTTGTTTTTCTTCACCATAGGAAGTATTCACTTATTTTATAAAAATAAACATCTTAATCGGTCGAGCGATCAGACTTGAAGCATGACGTTTGAGACGGATAAGGGAAGTGGGGAGGTCTGTTAGCAAGAGTAGAAACATTCCATTACTAGAACTCAAGTGTGGGTTCGTCCATCACCACTCCTTTTGAAGTTCCTGAATACTTCCTGTACAGTTAGACGAAGAGAGGGGTTAGAAAGAAACATGAAACGATATGAAGCGATTTTATTTGATATTGATGACACGTTGTTAGATTTTAAGCAAAGTGAGCACGTCGCCTTAGAACAATTACTCGCATTCTACAATGTCCGGATGACGGATGAAGTGAAGGCGCGGTACGTCGACATTAACAGCGGCCTATGGCGCGCATTTGAGCGCGGCGAAGTAGACCGTGAAGAAGTACTCGTCGGTCGTCACACGAAACTGTTCGATTCGCTCGGACTCACGGTCGACGGTCCGCAGGTCGAACAGCAGTATCGGGACTACTTACATGCAGGCGTACACATGGTCGACGGCGCGTTAGAGATTGTCCAAACGCTGAGCGCGGACTATCCGCTCTATATCGTCACAAACGGTGTGACGGAGACGCAATTCAAACGGTTAGAGTCATCGGGACTATTGCCGTACTTCCAAGACGTCTTCGTATCGGATGCGACCGGCTCACAAAAACCGATGAAGCCGTTCTTTGACTACGTCTTTGATCGAATCCCGAACGTAAAGCCAGAGAAGGGCTTAATCATTGGCGACTCAGTCACGGCAGACATCGCAGGTGGGCGGATGTACGGCCTAGATACATGTTGGTTCAATCCGAATGAAGTGGCCGCGACGATGGAGTCGACGTACGAGATTCGACACTTAAACGAGTTGAAATCACTTCTCTAAGTTCAAGCCGGATTTAGTGAATGAGACGGCAAGCGATTCGGTAGTTGCGCGAGTACTTCTGGATAGAGTGTGACGTCTCGAAGACGGTCAAGTTTTTGCCAACGATAGATGAGGTGGTCTCCTTCAGGTCCGTAAAAGTCCCCTTCTTGGAGCGGGAGGTCACCGTCTACATAAAAATAGAGACCGATTTCATGAAACGGTTGGTCGTTGTAGGTAAACAAGTTCTCGTGGACGAAGGCGAACGTGGTATCGGTCACGCGCATATCCAATTCTTCATGTAGCTCGCGTGCGAGGGCGGTTGCGGCTTCTTCACCGAGCGTCACGCGACCACCAGGCAGTGCCCAAAAGTCATCTCGGATATTTCGGTGAATCAATACGTGTCCGTCTTTCACGAAAATACCGGCGACGCGGTAATTGAAGACGCCTTGTTCAGTCGGGAATACGAGGTCCATCTATATCACTTCCAATCTTTGTCATATGTTCTAGTATACCTGAAGGAGGGATATTATGTTTCAACCACATACGCAATATCGAGATGAAGATTTCCGCGACGTGACACTCCGTGACGAAGAGCTGTCACACGTCACGTTCGAGAACTGTCGCTTCACATACGTCGATGCGACGGAACTACAAACGGAACGCTGTCAGTTCATCAACTGTGATTTTACCGATTCGAAATGGAATGCGTCCCGTCATATTGGCAGCTCATTTTTGAACTGTCAGTTCCATGGTGCCAATTTGTTCACGAGTGAGTTTGAGCAATGTAAAATGACGGGGTCTTCCTTTGAGGAGAGCCAGTTTGAAGGCGTCCATGTCACAGAAGGGGACTGGTCATTCGTCAACCTTCGTCACGTGTCTCTTAAGAAAATGGATTGGTCCCACGTTCGTTTGGTTGAGGCGGACCTATACGGTGCTGATTTGACCGAGACGGTTTGGCATCAGGCGGACTTGTCACGAGCGACACTTCAACATGCGGTGTGCCGTGGTGCTGACTTCAGAGGAGCACTTGTCGACGGGGTTGATTTTTCGAACGTGACGTTACAACAAACAAAACTAGACGCGATGCAGGCAATCCAAGTCGCGCGCTCATTGGGGGCGATTATAGAATGAAACCGGAACAAATTATTGAACAGTTGATTGCGTTCGCGAAAGAACGTGAATACATCCGAACGGTCGTCTTAAACGGTTCGCTCGTCAATCCGAACATCCGACCAGACCCATACCAAGATGTCGACCTTGTTTTTTACGTAGAAGATGTAAAAGCGGTTGCGACCGATCGCTCATGGATCGATATGTTTGGAGAAGTCTTGATCATGCAGACACCTGAAACGTCTGATCCCGAACGACATGTGGCATTTTTGGTGCAGTATGTAGACGGACATCGTATTGATTTGACGATTCGAAGCATCGAGCAACTTGATGAGATGCTCGAAGCCGATTCGCTCAGTCAGATTATGTTCGACCGAGACCATCATCCGAGTGTGACACCGTCAGACGACACATACCGTGTGACACGCCCGTCTGCTGATGAGTATGCGTCTTGTTGGAATGAATTTTGGTGGGTGTCACTTTATGTTGTCAAAGGAATCAAACGACACCAGGTGTTATACGCGCTCGATCATCTCGACATCATGCGAAATATGCTCCGTCAGATGATGCAATGGAATATCGGCTATGCGACGAACTTTTCTGTGAATCTCGGAAAATCGGGCGACGGGATGCGAGAGCATTTACCGGAAGAGTTGTGGGAGATGCTCACGGCGACGTATGCCTCGGCTGAGCTGAGCGCGATTGAAGACACGCATGACCGCCTGCAATCACTCTTCTTCTTTTGCGCGCAGCGTGTCGCGGAACAAGGTGATTTCGTCTTCCAGGAAGAAGAAGCCAGACGCGTCCGTGCCGCATGTGCAACACTTCGACATTCGAACGATTAATGAGGCCGTGAGCCGGGAAACGCTCCTTATAGAGAAAGGAGCGTTTTTTCATGAACCCATATACGACATTTATTGCTCTTCTAGTCGGAAGTCTTGTCCTCTTTGTCGGCATTCGCTTAAAAAAATGGCCAATCATTTTGGTTGCGATGCTCCCCCTTGGTCTCGTCGCATTTAATATGTTCTTACTCATCACGGGGCGCTAGGACATGTTCACTTGTCTTTTTGATACATCGATTTGATGAAGAAGGCACTCGGTAACAAAATGCCGATGGCGCCTTCGATGATGGCGAATAATCGGGTCAAACCAATCGGCAACAAATCACCAAATCCGATTGATAATAAAGTGACCCCGCTGAAATACAGGAGGTTTTCCCAAGTCGGTTCAACGGCATTCATGGATTCGAGTGAAGTCACAAGAATGACTGAATCACGAGATAAAGCATAATAAATCAATGTGAATCCTAACATGACACCAAGTAGGCTAACGAACAACTGAGCGAACAATCTCCCGTCAAATCCTGTTTGCTTGTACGTTTGACGTTTGAAAAACCAAAATACGTTCAAACTGATGAAGAGTAATGCAATGGTTAATAAAATCGTATTCAATCCGGACACATCCTTTTCATGTAAATGAGTTCATTTATTCATTCCCGAAGCGAAGAATGAAAAACAGAATCGGAAAAGGTTTGCAATTGATGAAAAGATTGATAGAATGTGGTCGAAGACGACTGAATTTCATAATGTTTGCCACTAGGGGAGTCGCGTCACGCGGCTGAGATGGACAAGGTCCAGACCCTTCGAACCTGATCTAGTTCACGCTAGCGTAGGGAAGTGGGCGAGACGACTCATATGGCTTCACCTAGATATGACTGTTCGAGACGCCGCTTCCTTTATGGGAGGCGGCGTCTTTTTATCTGTTATAAGGGGGAGTTATTATGAAATTTACAGATCACTTACGTCAGGAAGCGGATGGATTGTTTGAAGCAAGCTTTCATCATCCGTTCGTTCGTTCACTCGGAGAAGGAACGCTCGATGAGAAAAAGTTTAGACATTACGTCATGCAAGATTCGTATTACTTGAATCAATTCTCGAAAGTCCAGGCCAAAGGGGCGACGCTCGCACCGACGATGGAACTATCGAGTCGCTTTTTGACACATGCGTTGCACACGATTGAGGCGGAACTCTCACTTCATCGTGAGTTCTTTACGATGCTCAACGTGACGGATGTTGAACTGGCGACATTCGAGCCGGCACCAACCGCTTACGCGTATGCGCTTCATATGCAACAGGCAGGACCGACACTCGGTGACGTATTGGCGTCAATCCTTCCGTGTTATTGGGTGTATTACGAAATCGGTGAACGTTTAAAAGATAAACGACCAGACCATACGATTTATTCAGCTTGGATTGCGACGTACGGTTCGGAGTGGTTCCGTGAGTTGGTGGAAGAACAGATTGATCGGTTGGATGAATTGGCTGGACAAGCGACAGAAGAAGAACGGCTTCGTTACACAAAACTCTTCTTGAAGAGTTGCTATTACGAAGTCGCCTTCTGGGAAATGGCATGGACGCTTGAATCTTGGACGTTGTCACAGGAGGTCAACCAATGAGACATGAGATTTGGAGTGAGATTCGAAAGCAGGAACCGTTGATTCACAACATCACAAACACGGTCGTCGCCAACTTTTCGGCGAATGGACTGCTCGCCATCGGTGCCTCTCCCGTCATGGCAGATGCGATTGAAGAAGTGGCAGAGATGACATTTGTGAGCGATGCGCTCGTGTTAAACATCGGAACACTTGGGACGATGACGGAAGCGACGATGATTCGTGCGGGGCAAGCTGCAAATGAAGCGGGATGTCCGGTCGTGCTCGATCCCGTCGGTGTCGGGGCCACGTCGTTCCGTCGAGATGTCGTCGAGCGGATCCTTCGTCACGTCCGCGTGTCAGTCATTCGTGGAAATGCAGGAGAAATTGCCACATTGATCGGCGTTGATTGGACAGCGCGAGGTGTCGATGCGGGTGACGGGGCGTATGAACCAAATCAATTGGCACTCGAAGCGGCGAAACGATATGGATGTGTCGTGGCCGTGACAGGAAAAGAAGATCAGGTCAGCGATGGAAGTATCGTCATAGAAGTTCATGGAGGGACAAAACGGATGACTAAAACGACCGGTACAGGCTGTTTACTCAGTGCGGTCGTCGGAGCATGTCTAGCGGTCGAAAAGAATGCACTCAAAGCGACGGTGACAGCCGTGTCGGGATATGCCTATTGCGGAGAGTTGGCGAGTGAACGGGCAGAAGGACCAGGAGATTTTCCGATTCATTTTTTAAATTCCCTCCATCAATTGACGCAATATACAATCCCGACGAATCGAATCGAGGTGTCGACCTCATGAGACCACAAGTATTGACGATTGCAGGATCTGATTCAGGGGGCGGCGCCGGTATTCAAGCCGACTTAAAAACGTTTCAAGAGCTCGGTGCGTTCGGGACAAGTGTACTTACCGCCATCACAGCCCAGAATACACTCGGTGTGCATGGGATTGAAGCGATTTCCCCGGAAATGATCACCGGACAAATCGATGCAGTGGCCAATGACTTTCAGATTACAGCATGTAAGACCGGCATGTTGGTAGATGCGGAGCGGATTGAAGCGGTAGCCGTAGCACTTGAACGTCATCGTTTCCAACACGTTGTCGTCGATCCTGTCATGGTGGCGAAAGGGGGCGCTTCTCTGTTGCAAGATAGCGCGGTCGAGGCACTTCGGACGAAGCTGTTGCCACATGCGACGGTCGTGACGCCAAATATCCCTGAGGCAGAGGTATTGGCCGGACTCGAGATTCGAACAGAGGCAGATCAGATGAAGGCCGCTCAATTGATTCGGGCACTCGGAGTCGAAGTCGTCATCATCAAAGGTGGACATATGGAAGGTGTGAAAGCCGTCGATTTGATTGTGTCCGAATCTGAAGTGTTTCAAGTGAGCGCACCCCGCGTTCGGACGAAAGACACACATGGAACGGGATGTACGTTCTCTGCAGCTTTGACGGCTGAGCTGGCATACGGAAAGACACTTCGTCAAGCTGTCGTGGACGCGAAGCAATTTATCCATCAGGCGATCACGCATGGATTATCGATTGGACAGGGGCATGGCCCGACAAATCATTGGGGACATCGTTTAGCGAAAGAAGAGGTGGTTACCGTTGACGTCATGTACGAAACAAGCACTTACTAAGCAACTTCGTCTTTATTTTGTGTGTGGGACGACGGATACATCTGATTTGGTGGGGACACTCGAAGCGGCACTTCGATGTGGTGTGACATGTTTTCAATTTCGCGAAAAAGGTAAAGATGCATTGTATGGAGATGAAAAAGAAGCAATGGCGAAGGCGCTCCAACAGGTATGTCGACAAGCGAATGTTCCATTCATCATCAATGACGATGTGGACTTGGCAATCTCGATTGATGCAGACGGTGTGCATGTCGGACAAGACGACTTGCCTGCCGAATGGGTCCGTGCAAAGTTAGGACCTGACAAATGGTTAGGGGTGTCGGTCCATACGATGGAGGAAGTGCGTGCAGCTCTTCCATTCGCAGATTATGTCGGGATTGGCCCGATTCACGCGACGAAGAGCAAGTTAGACGCGGGACGTGTGCGCGGGACGGAACTGATTCAGCAAGTTCGTCAGCGATATCCGCGGCTTCCGATTGTGGGGATTGGAGGTATTCTTCCGGAGCATGTTCCTTCAATCATTTCTGACGGGGCAGACGGCGTTGCCGTCATCTCTGCCATTGCTTCTGCACCGGACGTAGCAACGGCTACCCGGCGTTTCGCTTGTCTCTGAATTTAATGCTTGAGGAGGAAGACAGATGAACGTATTTGTAATCGGTGCAAACGGCCAGATTGGCCATCAATTGGTGGAAAAGTTACACAATGAAGGAAAGCATCACGTCACGGCGATGGTGCGTAAAGAAGAACAACTCAATGACTTCAAGTCAAAAGGATACAACGCCGTACTCGGTGATCTCGAAGGTTCAGTGGCAGACTTGGAAAAGGCAATCGACGGAATGGATGTCATCGTGTTCGCAGCCGGTTCTGGTGGAAGCACTGGAGCAGACAAGACACTCTTAATTGACCTAGATGGTGCAGCGAAGAGTATCGAAGCAGCACAAGCGAACGGGAACATCAAACACTTCGTCATGGTCAGCGCCTTGAAAGCAGAGGATCGCTCAGCTTGGCCAGATTCGATGAAGCCGTACTATGTAGCGAAGCATCATGCCGATCGCTTACTCGAACAGAGTGGACTCACATACACGATTGTTCGTCCGGGCGCGTTGACAGATGATGCGGGAACGGGCAAAGTGAACACGCAATTTGAGGGAAGTGGAGAGATTCCACGCGAAGACGTGGCATCATTCTTGGTGCATGTCCTTCATAACCATTCAAACGCGCAGAACAAAGCAATCGATTTAATTAAGGGGGATACCCCAATCGAAGAAACGCTATAAGTATGTGACATCAAGAACGGGATGTGAACCATCCCGTTTTTTGTCGCGTTAAAGAGGGAAAAGAACGCAGAATAACGAAATAATAGAAGAATACGAACAGGTGAGGAGGTCCCGCATGACCGAGATGTTTATTTATCTGGCGGTCTATTTGTTACCGTCATTTTTGCTCGGCTTTTTAGCACTCGATGTCTTTCAACGAAATCCGAATAAAGTAGAGCATCGTTTGCTGAGCCTGTTTGTGTTCGGTTATTCGATGCTCTTCTTGGCTGAATTTGTCCGCCATCTTTCTCCGATTGAATACAGTCCGGCACTCATTGCGTATTGGTTTGGGAATGCCGGCATCTTCATCTTTATCTTTTCTGTTCATTTCATATTAAGTATCACAGGCGTCGGAGCAAAGGCACCGAAGTGGTTGTATCCTTGGGTCGTCTATTTGCCGCTGATTCCCGTCATACTGACGTATATCCGGCGAGAGAACATCATCAACAGTCAGCAGTTTGAGCAAGTGGGGATCTGGATTTATCCCGAATTCAATGCTTCTTATTTGATTACGCTGACCGTCGGGAACATCTTTCACATATTGATCATCGGTCTCATTTTTTATGCTCTCAAACGTGCGGAACGAAGAGAACACCAACGCGTGTTGCGCATGCTTTTTTGGACGGCGAATGTCGTATTGTTATGGGATGTTGTCTTCGGTTATTTTCAATTCCGTGGGTTCATTCCGCCGTACTCTTATATGTATGGAGGGCTCGTATGGGCAGTGGCGCTCGTCATCGCAATGAATCGTTTGGATTTCTTGACCTCTTACGTGAAGCGATACGGGACACTATATAACTTGAATCCATCTGCCATCTTGTTGATTGATCCCGATGGAAAAGTGGAAAGTGCGAATCCGGCTGCACGAACGCTATTTCATACGGTCCGGGTCGTAAATGAACGCTTTGTCGATTTATTACCGGAAAAGAAAAAGGCGGAGTGGATGGAACATTATCATCAACATTTCCAGACTCGCAAAAAGTTTTTAGAGTTCGAGACGAAGATTATGACGAAATCCGGCCAAGAGCGATATGTCGTCATTGATGGGGACTTTGTTGATATCGATCGAACAATTCATGGGATGATCATCATTCGGGACGTGCATTCGTTCAAAGAAGCCGAGCAAACAATCCGTTTCTTTGCCTATCATGACCCACTGACGAAGTTGACCAATCGACGTGCGTTTTATGAACAGGCAGACCATGCGTTACTAAGTTCCTCAAGATTATCTTTATTGATTATTGATTTGGACGGTTTCAAAGCGGTCAACGATACGTATGGTCACCAAGAGGGCGATCATTTCTTAACGCATTTAGGTGGATTGTTAGAAGCATCAACGCGAGACGTCGGCTTGGCTTCTCGTGTCGGAGGCGATGAGTTTTATATCTACTTAGTCAATCTGACGGAATCTGAAGTACTCGCATTTATTCACGAACTTCAAATGACGTTGAATCGGAATCCATACAGAACGTCGGATGTGACGATACCAATCCGGGCAAGTATTGGGGTCAGTCATGCGCCGGACCAAGGGACGGACTTGGATACGCTGATTCATAAAGCGGACCAAGCGATGTACCAAATCAAGCAGGACGGAAAAAATGATTATGCGATTTATGACGAGGCGTTACATGGCCCGAAATAAAGGGAACATAGAAGTGTTTGATTATGGAGAGGAGGATGGAACATGTCAGAAAGACCGTTAGTGACGATGCGCGCCGAGGGAGAAGCCGGAGGCGTCAAGACGACTGTACGTGTAGGTGAGCACACCCCATTTATCGTAGATGAGCCGGAACGACTCGGTGGAACGAACAAAGGACCGAACCCGCTTGAGTATCTTCTCGGTGCCCAGTCGTCCTGTACGACCATCATGATTGCGTATGCCGCACAGGACTTAAACTTTGATTACGAAGGGGTCGAGTTCGTAACAGAAGGAACGCTCGATCCACGAGGATTCCAAGGGATGGAAGGTGTCCGAACTTATTTCGAGTCGACTCATATGAAAGTTGTATTGGACACGACCGAATCGGATGAGCGAATCGAAGCATTAAGGAAGGCTGTCGAAGCACGCTGTCCGATTCATAATCTGATGCATGCAGCAGACGTGGCGATGACGGCAGAATGGACTCGAAAATAAAGATGGGGGCGACCTCATCTTTTTTACATAGTAATCGTGAAAAGAGTACGGAGGGGAGACGAATGCATCACCGACCGATGAAGCGTGAATGGGCAAGTCAAATTCAAGAATGGACATACGGAGCTCCTTATGACTTTTATAATCAGTCGCCTTCTGAAGAGGGGATTGACGAGTTGATGACATATCAGGCGATGTTAGAGGATCATGAGCTGATTGGATTTTATTGCATCGGTTCACCGGCTCAAGTACCCAATTCGACATATCCGTATTCGTCAGACTTCGCGGACATTGGGCTTGGGATGCGACCTGATTTGACAGGAAAAGGATATGGGAAATCGTTCGTGACATACGTCATGGAGAGAGCGGTGGAACAGGGGAAACCGCTCCGTCTAACTGTTGCCTCTTTCAACGAGCGTGCGATTCACCTATATGAAACGCTTGGATTTCATACCATCACATCGTTTGAGCGGAATGAGGTTCCGTTTCAAGTGATGGTGCGCGATTAACCATATTGTTTCTGATGTGCCTTTTTACGTCTTAAATAATCCTCATCGGCACGGAGTTGATCCCAATACGTTTTGAAGATGCGGGCAGACTCTGCTTTTTCTTCGTCGATTTCGCGCTCGTGGATGTCACCATCTTCTTTATATTTACGTCCTCCTTTATAATTGGCGTAGCGTCGGGCTCGCGTGTAGCCCATTTGGATGAACTTTCGGGCCATGTCCATTCCGACGAAATCATCGTTTGCGCGATACGCTTCAAACAATTCCATGATTTCTTCAGCGGATTGCTTGGCGATCTCTGGCGTTTTAAATCGCCAATGTGGCAAAATCTCACTTTTATACGGTTCGACAAGTAGTACCCCTTGTTCACCACGCCCGACTCGGTACAGTTCGGGTTGTTTTCGGAAGTCGATTTCATCAAAATTTAAATCATAGTCAAATGGCATGTTCATTCCTCCTCGCCTAACGTTTTCCCATTAGGTCGGGGAAAGAAACAACTTGAAGGAAAAGGATGGGTTTGTATGATCAAGATGGAGACAGAACGATTGATCTTAAGAGCATTTACGCTAGAAGACGCAGAGGATATGTATCGTTACGCCAAAGACGAACGTGTCGGACCGATGGCAGGTTGGGCGCCACATGAATCCGTTGAAGAGACGAAAGATGTCATTCGACTGTTTGTTGAGGAAAAAGACGTGTGGGCGATCGTGTTGAAAGAAACCGGGCAAGTGATTGGCAGCATCGGATTACACGACCGAAGACCGGACCCTACGATTCAACATGAGGCTCAACGTGAAATCGGTTATGTGCTCAGCCCCGATTATTGGGGGAACGGCTATGTGCCGGAAGCCGTTCAGGCGATGATTCGATTTGGATTCGAAGCATTAGGGCTGGAGCGAATTTGGTGCGGCTATTTCAGCTTCAATGACCAATCCCGACGCGTCGTTGAGAAATGTGGGTTCACCTATGCGTTCACGAAGACGCAAGAATTGACCCGACTCGATGGACGGACGGTAGAATGTCTCGTCTATGTCCAACTCAATCCGACATTCTCTACACATTGAAGCGCTGTTTCAATGTGTTTTTTCATGAAATCATAAAAACCCCTTGATATGTAACCGGTTACACATTAAGATGGATTTGTAAGCGTTTCCAGAACGGGGGATGTCAAATGGCGACCATCAAACAAGTGGCAAAACATGCGAACGTCTCAGTGGCGACCGTATCACGTGTCATGAATAAGAGCGGATATGTGAGCGAAGAGGCGAAAGAAGCGGTCGAAAAGGCGATTGCGGAACTGAATTACGCACCGAACCGAGTCGCTCGTTCGCTCTATAAAAAATCGTCGAATTTGATTGGACTCATCATGCCAGACATCACAAACCCGTTCTTTCCACAGCTGGCTCGGGCGATTGAGGATGTCGCCAATCAGCATGGGTATCAAGTCGTCTTATGCAACACAGACGAACAGCTCGAAAAAGAGCAGACATATTTGGTCGCCTTGCAGACGATGCATGTCGACGGGCTGATCATCACGACGAACCATTCGCACAACCCGAATTACGAGACGTTGGATTTACCGATGGTCGCGCTCGACCGAATCGTGAAGGCGGGAATCGACGCCGTTGTATCGGACGGTTATGAGGGCGGAAAGTTGGCAGCTGACACATTGTTACAACACGGTGCGACACGTCTGGCTCATATTGCCGGACCTGATCATCTCAAGACGGTCAAGCGTCGGACCGAAGGATTTGTCGAAGTAGCGGGAGACAAGCTCGTCGGGATGACCGAGTCCACGTTCACGTTCAAAGACGCCTTGAAAGCGTCCCAAGAGCTGTTCGATCATGCGTGGCCGTTCGACGGCATCTTTGCAGCAAACGATGTGATTGCAGCCGCGGTATTGCAGGAAGCAGTTCGTCGAAACATTCGTGTCCCGGAAGAACTACAGGTCATCGGATATGACGGGATCGAACTAGGGGAGATGACGTCTCCGCCGCTGACGACCATCGTTCAACCGATTTATGAGATGGGGCGAGTGGCGACAGAACGATTGCTCGATTTGATTGAGAAAAAAGACACACGACCGAGAGAGATGCTGTTACCGGTCACGTTACTTGAAAGACAAACGACAAAGCGGAAGGAGAAATAAAGAATGAAACGCATTGTTGTCATTGGCAGTATATCGATGGACCTTGTCGTCACGTCCGACAAACGTCCGCAAGCAGGGGAAACCGTCATCGGCGAGTCGTTCCGTACCGTTCCAGGGGGGAAAGGTGCGAACCAAGCGGTCGCTGCTTCTAAGTTAGGGAGTGCCGTGCAGATGGTCGGTTGTGTAGGGAACGATCCGTTCGGTCAGCAGATTGTTGAGAACTTCAAACAGCATGGTGTCGATGTTGCGCACGTTCGGGTCATACCGAATGAAGTGACGGGGACGGCACACATCGTATTGGCGGAAGCAGATAATTCGATTGTCGTCGTTCAATCGGCGAACAAGCAGGTCTTCTTCAAGGACGAGGAACTAGATCAGCTTCTCGATGAGCAGTCGTTCGTACTCTTACAGCTCGAGATTCCGATCGAGATCGTTCAGCAAGTGACCGCTTACTGTAAAGCGAAAGGGATTCCGGTACTACTCAATCCGGCACCGTCGCAACCACTCCCGCCAGAAGTGATTGAAGACGTCACGTACTTGACGCCGAATGAACATGAATGCCGGGATTTATTTAAGGGATTGTCCGTGGACGAAGTGCTTGAACGATATCCGAACAAGTTACTCGTGACAGAAGGCGTCCGAGGTGTTCGATTCCATGACGGACGAGAAGTGCGGCATGTGCCAGCTATCCGAGCGAACGTCGTCGACACGACAGGAGCCGGTGACACGTTCAACGGTGCGCTCGCTGTCTCCCTCATCGAACAAGATGATTTGGAGACGGCCGTACGGTTTGCCGTGGTCGCATCCGGCATGAGCGTCGAAGGCTTTGGTGCACAAGGTGGTATGCCGACACGAGAAGATGTACAACAACGATTGGAGCGCGTGTGATGAAAAAACAAGGGATATTAAATAGTCATCTAGCAAAAATCTTTGCCGATCTCGGGCATACGGATCGCATCGTCATCGCAGACTGCGGACTCCCGATTCCGGACGGGGTGAAGCGTGTCGACCTTAGCCTCCGAATCGGGGAACCTTCCTTTCTTGAAGTACTTGATGTCGTCGAATCGGATTTGGTCGTAGAGCGCATCACGATTGCCGAGGAAATCCTCACACACAACCCGACGATTGCAGATTCACTGAAAGAACGATACACAAGCATCGACATGTGTTCGCATGAAGACTTCAAACGGGAGGTCGCAAAAGCAAAAGTGGTCATTCGAACTGGGGAAGCGACACCTTACGCGAACGTCATCTTACACGCCGGGGTCATTTTTTAAGGGGGGATTTCGATGCATATTCAGTTGAAAGGCATCCATAAGTCGTTCGGTCCGGTCTCCGTCTTGAAAGGAGTCGACTTCGACCTGTTGCCTGGAGAGATTCATGCGCTCATGGGAGAAAACGGAGCGGGCAAGTCGACGTTGATGAAAGTAATGACCGGTCTTCACGCTCAAGATGAAGGAGACATCCTCATCGACGAGAAGAAACGTCAATTCAAACACCCAAAAGAAGCGGAGCAAGAAGGCATTGCCTTCATCCATCAGGAGCTCAACATTTTACCGGAGATGACGGTAACGGAAAACTTATTTTTAGGTCGAGAGCTGACGGGACCGTTCGGGATGGTCAAACAACAGGAAATGACACGACGCGCTCGTGAATATTTGGCAGAATTGAACGTCTTCATGGATGTCGATGAAGTGGCACGCAACTTATCGGTCGGACAGCAACAGATGATTGAGATTGCCAAGGCCCTCATGACAGATGCGAAAGTCATCGTCATGGACGAACCGACGGCCGCCTTGACGGACCGGGAAATTCAGGCACTCTTTGCCGTATCGCGAGCTCTACGGGATCAAGGTGTGTCAATCATCTATATCTCTCACCGCATGGAAGAAATTTTCGACTTGTGTGATCGGATCACCGTGCTTCGGGATGGACAGTCCATCTCGACCCGTATGATTTCGGACACTTCTTTTGAAGAAACCGTGCGCGACATGGTCGGACGTGAGATCGGTGAACGTTATCCGACGCGCACGGCGACGCTCGGGGAGGTCGTTCTTGAAGTAGATGATTTAATAGGTAACCGGTTCCACAACGTATCATTCAACGTTCGAGCTGGTGAAATCGTCGGATTCTCCGGATTGATGGGAGCAGGACGGACTGAAGTGATGCGTGCTTTGTTCGGAGCAGACACCCACAAAGGGGGAGTCATCAAGCTGAACGGGAAACCGATTCGAATCAAGACTCCGGCAGACGCCATCAAACATGGCATCGCCTTTTTGACAGAAGACCGAAAAGGCGAGGGCTTGCTTCTCGACTTCTCGCTAAGAGAAAACTTATCACTCCCGACACTCGATAAACGGGCGAAAGGGTCAGTCATCTCGAAGCAGCAAGAAGCGACGTTCGCCGAGACATACTTACAAAAACTGCGGGTCAAGCATCATTCGATGGAGCAAAAAGTGAAGTCGTTATCCGGTGGGAACCAACAGAAGATTGTGCTCGGTAAATGGTTAGGTGTCGAACCGGACGTCTTGATTTTGGATGAACCGACCCGTGGAGTCGACGTCGGTGCCAAGAAAGAAATTTACAACATCATGAGTGATCTTGCGGAGTCAGGTGTTGCCATCATCATGGTCTCCTCCGATTTACCGGAAGTGCTCGGGATGAGTGACCGAATCGTCGTCATGCGGGAAGGTGTTGTGACCGGAACGCTCACGAAAGAAGAGGCGACGCAAGAAAAAGTAATGACGTATGCGACAGGAGGGCAATGATATGGAATTGAAAGCAACGACTGCACTGAAGCGCCCGGGTCGACTTGGATGGGGACAAAAATTAGGACCGCTGTTTGGTCTACTTGTCATCGTCGTCGTTGTGACCGCGCTCGAACCTGGATTTTTATCATTAAATAATATCTTTAACGTACTTCGACAAGTTTCCATCAATGCCTTGATTGCCTTCGGGATGACATTCGTCATCTTGACAGGCGGGATTGATTTATCGGTCGGCTCGATTTTAGCGCTCGCCTCTGCACTAGTGGCAGGCATGATGGTGGACGGTCAACATGCGGTCATGGCCGTTGCACTTGGCTTGATTGCGGGTGCCGTTCTCGGGGCCTTTAACGGGGCGGTCATCACATACGGGAAAGTGGCGCCGTTCATCGCGACATTGGCCACGATGACGATTTACCGAGGTTTGACGCTCGTCTATACGGACGGGCGACCGATTACTGGTCTCGGAAATTCTGGGTGGTTCGAGATGCTGGGACGTGGCTACTTCTGGATTATCCCGGTGCCGGCATTGACGATGTTACTCGCGTTCGGTGTTCTTTATTTCATTTTGAAAAAGACGACATTTGGTCGTCACACGTACGCAATCGGTGGAAATGAAGAAGCAGCAAAATTGATGGGGATTGGCGTCAATAAAGTCAAAATTATGATTTATTCGCTATCGGGTATGCTTGCTGCACTCGCGGGCATCATCTTGACATCACGTCTCAACTCCGCACAACCGACGGCAGGAACGTCATATGAACTCGATGCTATCGCGGCGGTCGTTCTCGGGGGAACGAGCCTTGCAGGTGGTCGAGGTTGGATTGTCGGAACATTGATTGGGGCACTGATCATCGGAACGTTGAACAACGGATTGAACCTTCTCGGCGTATCATCTTTCTTCCAACTCGTCGTAAAAGGTGCAGTTATATTGTTTGCAGTATTGCTTGATCGTCGACAAAACGCGTAACGCGCGAAAGGGGAAAACGGAACATGAAAAAATGGACAGCTTGGCTACTCGCACTGACTATGGTACTGATGGCAGCTTGCTCGACTGAACAACCGGGGTCTACGTCTGAGACGGAAACGAAAGATGGGGATTATGAAATCGGCTTATCCATCTCGACATTGAACAACCCGTTCTTCGTCGCATTGAAAGAAGGCGCGGAAGAACAGGCGAACGAAATGGATGCGACATTGACAGTGGCGGACGCGCAAAACGATGCCGCGAAACAAGTGAATGACGTTGAAGACATGATTCAAAAAGGAATGGATTTGATTCTCATCAACCCGACAGATTCAGAAGCAGTCGGCGCAGCGGTACAAGCAGCAAATGATGCAGGCATTCCGGTCATTACGGTAGACCGTAACGCAGAGACTGGTGAAGTGGTCGCACACGTCGCTTCAGACAACGTCGCGGGTGGACAGTTGGCGGGTGATTATATGGTTGAACTCGTAGGCGAAGGTCAAAAAGTCGTCGAACTCGAAGGGATTCCGGGAGCGTCAGCGACACGTGACCGTGGACAAGGATTCAACGAAGCAATCGATGGGAAATTGGAAGTCGTGGCAAAACAATCTGCAAACTTTGACCGTGCAGAAGGATTAACGGTCATGGAGAATATTTTACAAGACAATAAAGACATCGTCGCTGTATTCGCACATAACGATGAGATGGCACTCGGTGCCGTTCAAGCACTTGAAGCGGCTGGAATGAGTGACGTGAAAGTCATCGGATTCGATGCAACAGACGATGCGGTCAAAGCGGTCGAAGGTGGGACGATGGCAGCAACGGTTGCCCAAAAACCAGCTGAGATTGGAAAATTGGGTGTAGAAGCGGCAATCAACCATTTGAAGGGTGAAACGGTGGAAGAAAACATCCCGGTCGAACTCGAATTAATCAAATAAGGAAGATGAAACCTCACGATGCCTCGATTTCGGGTAGAGCTCGTGAGGTTTTTAAATGTTTACATATCCCTCTTCAAAAATTGGATAGTTCCTCCCTTTTTAAGGGTATATCTAGGTAAAATACAGGAAGGGGGGAGTCGTTTCTTCTTTTTGAGAAACGCAGCACATATGTATAAACTCAAACCGGTGTTTAAAGAACGTATTTGGGGTGGCCGTCAGCTAGAGACGTTATTTCATCTTTCGTTACCGGAAGGGAAGATTGGCGAGTGTTGGGCGGCATCCGCACATCCGAGTGGAATGACAAAATTTGAAAATGGACCATATGTAGGACAGACGCTCGCGGATTTATGGGATGCCCACCGTTTAGAGCTATTCGGTCCGTATCCATTCGCGACATTTCCGTTACACGTCAAACTACTCGACGCGCGTGCCTATTTATCGGTACAGGTTCATCCGAACGATGAGCAGGCGCAACGTCTCGAACAAGAGGAGTTTGGGAAAGAAGAGTGCTGGTACGTGTTAGACGCAGAACCGAATGCCGAGATTATCGTCGGCCATACGTTCCGAACGAAACAAGAGGTATATACATGTGTGCAACAAAAAGAATGGGCGACTCGTCTAAAGACGCAAGCCGTGAAAAAAGGTGACTTCATTTACATCCCGAGCGGAACCGTTCACGCTCTTGGTCCGGGTGTCGTGTTGCTTGAAATTCAACAGACGAGTGACCGGACATATCGTCTTTACGATTTTGATCGAGTGGATGACACGGGTCGTCTTCGTGACCTTCATATCGAGAAAGCCGTGGAAGTGATGAACATTCCGGATCGTCGGACAGACGAACTCGTACGGACAGATTTAAAAGATGCGTTGACGACCGAATTGATTTCAAAACCATCTTTTAAAATCATGCGACACCAAGTGAATGGAACGCCAGCGATTTTAGAGAAGTCGGAAACGTTCCGATTGATCTCGGTCGTTTCGGGAGAAGGCTTCGTGCAAGGTGAAGACGGCGTTCAAGCCATCCGGGCAGGAGATCACTATTTCGTTCCAAAAGGAAAAGGACCTCACTTGTTCACCGGAAAGGTGGAAATCGTCACAAGTGAAGTCCCTGTTCCAACAACGCATCGCGTCAATACTGTTTATCAAGTGGAGACGGCACAGGACAAGCATCGTCGAGTGTCCAATCGTTTGAATACTGAACCTCGATGAACACGACGTCTTCGTGAGCTTTGAGCGTGTGAGCCGCACCGCGTTGAATCGAGATGACGTCGGTCGGCTTCGCCTCAAATGATTGTCCGTCAATTGTTACGGTCGCCGTTCCTTGAAGCATCGTCCAAATCGTATCGGTCGCTTCGTGATAATGATAGCTGAGTTCTTTTCCGACCTGGACGAGCATCCGTCGCGTCACACTGTGATGACCGTCCGCGAGCGTCTCGTGATGAATCACTTCGGATTGTCCCCAGCGCTTCCATTTGAACTTTGGATAGTCGTCAGAGGAGGCTAGATAATCTTTTAACTGCGGCGTCGCATCTTTCGTCGAGACGAGAATCCCGTCCGCGTTGACGGCGACAACGAGATCTTCGAGCCCGATTCCAATCAACGGAAGATTCAATTCATTGATGACATGGGTGTTCGTCGACTCGAACAACTCAACCTGACCGTGCGTGGTGGACGTCATTTCTTCGGTCAAGGTATTCCATGTCCCTAAGTCCTTCCAGTCCCCATCGTAGCGATGGACGAACACGGACTCCGCATGTTCGACAACGGCATAGTCGAACGACGTTTTTTCTAAATCATCGTAGCGGGTCGTGAGCTCTGAATATGTCGTCGGTAAGTTTCGCTCCGTCAGTTCATCGAGCAACAAGTGCAACTTACAAGCGAAGATTCCACAGTTCCATAATGCGCCTTGTTCAATCAACTGTTCCGCCACATCGACGGTCGGTTTCTCTTGGAACAACCGGACGGAGGAGACTTGAGCCGTTTCGTCTGGGACGATGTATCCGTATTTCGATGTCGGGTGGAGGGGCGTGACCCCAATCAGATGCAAGGCATCGTCACTCGCTTGTACCGCTTCATCTACTTGAGGGAAATATTCAAAGAAGCGAAGGTCGACATAAGCATCGACCGGCATCACGAGTACTGTCTCATCCGGGTCGACATGTTGTTCGTTCAAATAACTAGCACCGAGCACGATGGCAGGGAATGTATCTCGACGACTCGGTTCGGTGATGATATTGGCCTTGGTCCCGATTTGATAAACGATGGCATCGCGTTGAAGCGCGTTTGTTAAAATAAAGGCATCTCGATCTAATTGCATGTCACTTAGTTGGGAGAAGACCCGTTCAATCATCGATTGTTTGGCACCTTGACCGTCATCAAGTAATCGAATGAACTGTTTCGAGTTGATATCGTTCGAAAGTGGCCAAAGACGCTTTCCTGATCCACCTGATAGTAAGAGTAGTTTCATTTCGTGACACCCTTTCTCGATTAAAATTTCGGAGGTACACAACATGGCAAATTACTTACTCGTCGAACCGCACGAGCATACGCGCAAGACGTTGGCTCGTCTGTTGATGAAAGAAGGAGAACTCATTTTTGAAGCGACGGAAGCGACGGAAGCGATTGAGATTTTAGAATCGAGCGACATCGACGTCGTCATCACCGAATTAAGACTCCCCCATACGGACGGGGTCGAACTGTTATCGTATGTGAAGAAAAAGTTCCCGCTCATTCATCAAATCGTATTGACGGATTACACGCATACCCATACGTTGATCGCGGCCGTCAATTATGGAAACGTCAAGCGCATCATGACAAAACCGATGAAAATCGATGAGTATGTGATTCGCGTCATCAAGGATGTCGGTCAAGAAGCCGTCAACATGAAGACGAATAAGTATCGAGTCGCAGACATGTTGACGGAGTTTCTAGACGATCTTGGACAGGCATACTGTCTGTTTTATGAGAGCGGAGACTTGGTCAGCTCGGAAAATCTTGTCGTCCCGTTCGAATCGGGGGAGACGAGCGAGCTGAAACGGTTCGTCATCCCGACGCAATATGGAGAATTTATTTTGTATCAGTCACGGGATCGTTCTTCCCGAACTTGTGGGTAAAGAGTTGCGATACTCCGATCATCGTTAATCGAAGGTACATGTAGGCGACCCCTAATGTTAATACAGGGTGTCGTCTATATTTTTTGAGGTTGGACGGATGATAGAGCACCGGTCTGAAGAAATACCAGCGAGCGAGTGCCTTTCGGAAGCCGCCTTCCTCTGTCTCGAGCGTTTGCGGCATCACTTGGAAGTAATAGCGCTTCTTCTCGAGCAGATTTTGGAGCGTCACTTCCTTCTCGTTATGTTTCACCGCAGTGAAGGTGGCGCGACGGATGATCCCGCCTTGTTGGATGTAACGAATGGTCGGTTGGGTCTCTTCAAAACTGATTTGAGCAGGGTTGATCCCGCCTGATGCCTCGTACGCTTCCATCCGCCAAAACCGTGCCGCCTCGATGGAGCGGTCATCAATCCGTTCTTCTGGGATTTGGAATAGATTCCGTTCAAACACCTTTACTTTGGAGAAAAAGTTGGTGTACGTGCTATAGGCCTCTTCTGGGATGACGAGCGCCCCGACCTCTTCGTGATGCTTAAGGTAAAGCAGGCAACTCGTCAACAGTCCCTCGGTCAACACCATGTCCGAGTCGATGACATACAAGACATCGACGTGGAGTTCACGAAGTCGACCGATTGCCTCTTTACGGGCGATGCCACGCTCCCCATGTGGGAGGGAAAGAATGATGAAGCGGTCATCGTCTACAGTCAACTCTCGCATGACCTCGACGGTTCGATCGGTCGAGCCGTCATCCGCGATCACACAGACAAACTCGGCCGTTTGCTGTTGGATGGACTGAATCGTTTCCCGAATGATTTCCTCGTTACAATACGTAGACATCGCGATTCCAATCATGATGTTCTCCCTTCCTGAATCAAGATTCCTAACTTTTGATTCAACCATTGTTCAAATGCCGCGCCGGTGCGACTCCATTGCAGTGTTTTTGAAAATGCATGGGCATCACGTCGCACGACCTCATAATGATCTTGATCGTTCAAACAGCGTCTCATCTCGAGCGCGAGTGCCTCTGCGGTCTGTGCCATCGTCATGTAACCAAGTTTTCCATATTGAACCGCGTCCCGAAGTCCCGGCGCATCGTACACGATGGTCGGTGTCCCGACAGCAGCGGCCTCGCTGACGGTCAAACCCCATCCTTCACGACGGGACGGAAAGAGGAGGGCTGTCGCCCGACTCATGCGTTCGAGCTTCTCTTCTTCACTGACGAATCCGAAGTAATGAATATCCGACCGTACATCCTCAGGCGTGATTGGATCAAGTTGTTCGGCGATGTACGCCTCGTTCTTCTTCCCGATGATCCACAGTTGTGCGGTCGGGAAATCGCGCTTGATCGATACGAACGCCTTGACGGCATCATTGATCCCTTTATAGGCGGACATGCGTCCGACGTATAAGAACGTGGGATGCTCTTCTTTCTCAAACCATTCTTCTTCTGGCCAAGGTGTGAAGTTGAGTCCTTCCGGCAAAATCGTGACATGAGACTCAGGAATTCCGACGGCGACGAGGTCATCTGCCGTCGACTGGCTGACGGTCAAGACATCGCTTTGCCGATAGAGCCGCAGACGACTCGTTTCCGTCCATGCCCCGACCCATGACACGGGAGGTGGTAGGTTGATTCGCCAAATCTCACGCGTCAATTGGTGGATGAAGAGAACACGTTTATGTGCCGGCACATAGAATGGCGTGAAGTAATGGTGTGTATTCATTTGGTCGAGGACGAGATCGATTTCTTCTTCGTGCGCTTTGTAGTAGCGCCGTGCCTCTAAGATGCTCGTCATGTCTGTACCGGAGCGAATATACCGAACACCATCAATCCATTCCTCGTCCTCACATCCTTCGATATGAGGGGACAGATGGATAATATTGTAACGAGGAGAAACGTAAGCTAGCATCTCATGCGTGAATACTTCGGCTCCTCCTGCTTTCGGATGTTTGATGTCTCGCCAAGAGAGACATAATAAAGTGGGTTTCATCACGATTCCTCCTTTAATTGTTGGCGTCGCTCAGAATGAAAGCGGAAACGAAGAAGTAGAGACCCTCCGAGTAAGACGACCGCTTGAGCGAATAGCCACATCTCCATCGATTGCCGGAATAGGAATAAGGCAACGAGAAAGACGAAGAGTAGCGCCCAATACCAACGCAAGTACCGATTGTTTCGTAAGATGAATTGCAACATCGCCTCATATTGCACAATGATGATGCCGATATAGGTGAAAATCATATAGCGTACGAAATAACCTGCCTCGTCATATCCTTGACCGAAGAAAATCGGTACAACCGACGGAATGACCAAATAATAGACGATGGTGATGATTCCGAGAGCAGCCAATAATAATCGGAATACGGTGCGCTCAAACGATAGGAATGAATCCGTCTCGGCCGCCCGGCTCAGACGTGGCAAAAGGACTTGGAAAATCGACAGACAGACGAACAAGACGAGCTGACTAAAGCGTAGGCTGACGGAATAATCTCCGACTAACGATGGAAAGAATAAGGTGACGAGTAAGCTGTCGACCGAGAAGAAGAGTGTCATGACAATCTGCACATGGATGAGTTGGAACAAACCATGGAACTGTTTGTCACCAGCCGTTTCCGGGAAGTGAGTTTGCCATATACTGAGTCCATATGTGAGAATCATGCCGATCAAAATCCCAATCAAAGCGAGCGTGATATCAAGCTGTTCGAGAAAAATCCACGTGACCCCCACTTTCACAATCGCTTCAACGTAATAAGAAAGGGTGAGGGCATAAAATCGTTCATTTGCCTGCAAGACCCCACGCCGGAATGATACGAGAATATGGAAAAATACTGTAACTGCAAGTAAAAAGAGGTTAATCCTAGATAAAGGAAGAATATATGGGATAAGTATAAAGAGTACACTGGATAAACCCATCGCGACGAGTAAGATGATCCGTTCGATATACCGATAGTCGGTCGCGATTTGTTGTCCTAAGTTTCGGGTGACAATCCATTGGACGGCGCTCCCGATGATGAGTAACAGTCCGAGAAGGGCGAGATATGCGTTTAAGAGACCATAATCTTGACTCGTTAACCCGCGGGCTAAGAAGAAATGATATGAATAGTTGATGATATTTAGTAACGCATCAAGAACAGGGAAGATGAGTAAGATCGAATAACGGCTCATGACAGCTTTCATACAATCACCTCTTTCAGGTCGTCAATCTTAAAAGGAGGACAATGTGATGGATAAAGGTAAAGTAGTGATTTTTACAGATCAACAACGGCAAATTCCTTATGCTTCGTCTATTCCGCACTACGAACTTATCATTTCTGAATCAGGTATATCATCTGAACCGAAAATTTCACCAGACATTCGTGCCATGAAAGAGCAAATTAAAGTGTATGTGATTGACTATATCGACTATGAAACGGGTTTAAACGTAGCGGCAACGTTACGGACGTATCATCCCCAGTCGTCGATTCTGTGGGTTGATGACGTTATTCGACATAAAGGAAACTTCCCCTTCAAACAATTGTTAGGGAATGGGATATTTAGAATATTTTATTATAGAGAAGAATACACAGATGAACTTTTAGCTGAAATTCAAAATATCATTCATCCAGAATATGCTGTGAAAAAAGGGACTGTAGCCTTTATATTACCAATTTTCAACGAAGAGAAACGGTTTTCACACATTCATGCTTTTTTGACATCCCTTACCAAAATGATTGAACGGAACTATTTGCACGGGTCCATCTACTTTGTGGACGATGCCTCCTCCGATCAGTCGAAACACCTGTTACAGGAGTATCGGGACATCGTCATGAACGCGACAGACACGTTGTTCAAAATTGATTATTTAAAGATGTATGAGTTGAAGCAGAATACGAAAAAAGCGGGTCTCTTTATCGAAGGGATGACGCATATCTCGAGCGAATATTATGTGTTCGTTGATGCGGACAATTCGTTCAAAGTCGATGACATCGCTCAACTGCTGAGTATTGCGGAAAATGATTATTACGATATCGTCATCGGGACGAAAGATTTGACGATTGAAGACCGAAGCTTTGTCCGAAAGTTTGTGAGTTTTGCAAAACGAACCATCACAAAACCGTTCCTACCAGAGGGCGTGTCGGATTCTCAGACGGGCCTCAAAATCATCAATCGTCGGGCGATTCCACGGTTACTTCCGTATTTGAGCGCGACTAGCGGGTTTGCCATCGATTTAGAGATGATGTACGCCGCCAAAAAAGAGCGTCTCCGTGTCTATCAGCAGCCGGTGACTTGTATCGAGCGGGAAGGGTCTCACGTTGACCTCGTGAAAGACTCGATTGCGTTCCTTAAGACGATGGCCCTTCTTTTACGACGACAGCGAGCTGTCAGTCGGGCAAGACGATAAACGCACATCACGCATAAAGCCCACGTCGTTTATTGGACGTGGGCTTTTGTTTGGGCTTATTCGTGGGTGATTGATTCAGCGATTGAAGAGTCCGTCTCTGTATATTCAGTCGTGATAACATCTCCGACGTTCAGTGTATCGAGGTGGTTGGGTTTCCCGTCGACAATCGTCGACGAAGTAAGTGTCACCTCCCGTAGCGCATACTGTTCCTCAGGGTCTTGATGAGATGGCACAATCCATAGGGTGTTGCCTTGTCGGTCTTCAATCACACTGTCTTCGTCACCCATCGTACAAGCGCTAAGAATCATCATGCAGCCCAAAAAAGTAGTGAGCAGTAAAGTCCGAAGCATGAGCCGTCACCCTTTCTTCAATCGTTGTCGTACTCGGCGGAGGAGCGGCTCTTCCTGCCGCGCATTCCAATAGAAGAAGAACGAGACAGGTGTGGCGAGTAACAAAAGGGTCATGCCGGCGAAGTAGACGAGACGTAAGACGGCATTCACCTGTACGTCACTTTCAGAGGACATGTACAGTTGTGTCACGCCATTCAATGCGACTTCACCGCGCTGTGCCCCTTCACTGGTCGAAAGCTCGAATAACGGAGATGGGGAGTCGTTTAACGTGAAGCGGCCGAGTGAATCTTCGTGAGAGACCGTCCGTTTCATGACACTTCGCGTCACATCAAGAGATTCGGCGTCTGTTGTAGTGAGTAGCGGACGTTCGGTCACTTCCTCGACGGTCACTTGGTCGGTCAGGAGAAGGTGATCGTAGCGGACGACGTTCAAGTTCTTCATCTCCAGTCGTCCTGCATTTTCAACATTTCCACGTGCCCAAATATGAAGCTGCATCGAGTCGGTTCCCTTCGGTGGGATCAAAATCTGTTCGTAGTGGTTCCATGTCGATTTACGATACTCTTCCACTTCGCTGATGAAGTCGGTCCCGATCACGCGACGTTCCTCGTCAAGATAGTACATCTTCACATGGCGATTTCGAATCTGTTCGCTCCTTGCGTCAAAAGCGACCAAATATTCTCGGTCGGGGAGTGCTTCGATTTGATCCGACGCGAAGATATACCAGTCACAGGAACAGGTCGATTCGTAAGATGCGATAAACGTGTCATCTTCTACCGTGGACTCGAACATATCGTCTGTAATGGATACACAAGTCGCGCACGTCGCGGCAGCTTCAGGTGTCGCGAGTGGTTCAGTCACGACAATCTCATTCGGGTCGAACTTCCGTAAATCCTCCAACTCGATTCGTGACGGCACGTTACTGTCTACGGTCAATTCGAGCGTGTATGATCCCGGCTCCATCTCGAATGTATTCGGTGTCCACCGTTTCAATGTCGGATGGACATCTTCGAGTGATTGAAGTTGGTATGGAAAATCGCGACGCAAGGAGTCATACGTGACCGTCTGTGTACCGATATCCGTTTTCACATCAGGCAGTCGCTGCATCGCCGTGACGCCAATCGTCTCTTCTTGGACAACTTCTTCGTCCTGCAGGAGGCGTAAGCGAATCGTCCCATCTGTCGAAACAGGAGGTGTCAAGTTGATGTGGAAACGGTAATCACCAGGCTCTGCCACATCGATTGTACGAGACAACGTACCGGATGTGAGTGAGACGCCTTTCCCGAAACTGAGAGACGGGTAGTTGCGCTCAGACTGGATCGTCCCGCTATAATCGAAATCTTGTTCACCTTCGAGAACCATGAAGGTGTTCGTGGGTTCTAATACCTTTTGGAGTGACTGTTGTAACGTCTTCCATTCTTCCTCTGGTAAGAAGACGATGTTTTGAATGGCATTGAAACCGACCGTATTCTCGACAGTGATGGTCGTCTCTTCCGTATCGACATCGTGTATCCCAAGCGGTACCCATTCAAGTCGTGCCCCCGTTTGTCGGGTCGTTTCGACGTTTTGCTCGTCATCATTGATCGTAACGTCAAGCTGTCCGCCACTTTGATTCATCAAGACACGCGCGAATCCGATGTAGCGGCCCGGAGGTGTCTCTTTCGTGATGGAGAACGTGTTCGGTACCATGTGTGACTCGAAACTCTCGATTTGAACATCGTGAATCCACCAGTACGTCTTCCGTTCTGGTTTTTGATAACTTAGTAAGTCGATGCGCATCGTCTCGGCAGCCCGTGGCGTCACGTATTCCCCACGAAGGTGAATCCCGTCTAAATTCCCGGAATCTCTCGGGGCGACGACGTAAGTCTGGTCGATTTCTTCCCCGGATGCATCGAAAAAGCGGACTTTCACGTGCAAGCGGTCGACCCCTCGACCCGATGCGACGATATCGAACCGATAGGCGTTATTCGGGAGTGCCGGTAAGAGACCGGACTTCGCGACTTGCCAAATGTAGTTCGGGTCTCCTTTGGCGACTTCCGCTTGAAGAAGGGGCAAGTCGTTCGTTGAAGACAACGGGTTAGGTGACAGATCGACGATGTCCGGGTTATCGGCTTTGAAGAACGTTTCATCCTCAAGCATCGAATTGAACGATGCGACTTGTTTCGTCGACAAATCATCGAGCTCGTAAGGGGGGGCATCGATTCGGGCAGAAGCGAAGGAAAGTCCGACACCGTCTCCGAAATCAAGATCGAATGCAGGATCTTTCACACCTTGCGTTTGTTGATACCAACGCCAGTCACTGTTCGCGAAAAGGGTCTTGCCCCATGTGAGGAACGGGTTGGCGGAATCGATTGCCTCAAACGGCTTCCAGTAATAGTCATCGGGGACCTGACTGAGCAGCATGTCTTTTTGTTCGATCATCTCAATCGCATCACCTGAACGAATCCAATCAAAATCGTCACTATGTCGCTGTGTCGTGAATAAAATGGATTGCTTCCCTTGCTCACATTCAGGAATCGTTCCATATGTGATGGAACGGTCGATTCCGTAAGGCGTTACGATAAGCTGTGGGACGGTTCGATCGGTGAGCGGTGCGACGACATCGAATAAAGTGAATAGACCGACTTGCTTCGTCCGCAGTAAATCACGTTGCGAGTCAAGGACCTCTAAGTTGAACTGCTGTCGCTCTTCCATCCCTAAATATTCATCCCGATATGCGAACTGGTCGACACCGAACACTTTGATCAAGTTACTCGCCTCGTCTGAACGTCCTGTATCGAGCAAGTATTGTAAGAGTGAAAACAGATAACGAATCGCAGGCGTCGACCCTTCATGATGGAACACTGTATTTTCAAGCGAACTGTACACGTGGAAGTCCCCGGTCGGTTTGACCGTCTCGCCGAGTGCGGGATTTTCGTTCCATCTCGGTGTCGCCACCCCGGTAATCGGCTGGGTCATCTCATCGGCAACGGGGAACTGTAGCCACTTCCCATCGATTTCTTGTTGTACGGTCGCGTATTCTTCAGGAACGTCGACCGGTTTATAAAAACCCTCCATATACACGGTGCGATACGGATAAATAAAGAGCGTCAACGCGACAAAACTACCGATAAAAAGGATACCGCGATAAAGCGGACGTGGTATCGCTTTAGATTGTCTGGCATCAACAATCCCGATACCGAGAGAGAGCAGCAAGCTGTAACTGACAATCAATAGGCCGACGAGCTTATTCGGGTCGCGGAACATCGGACCAATCAACGGTGTGTACGTGACGAGCGCGACGAACGCCGTCGCGACCCATTCATACGTTCCAGTCGCAAAGATGATCAAACCGATGCCGAGTAAGCCGAAGAACAGGTGAATCGGTCGTTTGTAGCTTCCGAGAAGACCGATTCCGATGAAGAAGAGCAAGATTCCACCGGCCACCCAAAACGTCAGTGGAAGTGTATGCAAGTCAAACATCGGCCACCAATAACTGATGGTATACAACACGTTCTCAATCGACGAGTTTCGACTGAACAGCATCAACGTCTCGGTGACGTTAATATTATGTTGGGATGCCTGCGCCCCGAACAGGATAGAACCGACATACATAAAGAACCAGTAGCCGTTGAACAAGATGAACACGAACCCGACCGCTGTGATCAGGCGGACGTAATAGAAGAAATACGATTTGAACAATAGCGTCTTCCGTTCGGTCCAAAGCGTTTTGAGCACGATCAGTCCGAGCATGATGCCCATATAAATGGCTGAGAAGAAAAAGTAATGGATTCCGGCAGACATGAACATGAACACAACGGACAACCCGATGGCATCAATCCAGATTCTCGGTGAGAGTCGTTTGTTAAACGAAAAGTCTGGATCCAACTGACGTCGGAATTTCGGGTCGAACAAGTTAAAGAAGAGTAGAAGTGCGAACGGGAACAGCGCATAGCCGCACAGGAGATAAATATGTTGAATGCGTGTGATGATCCACGGGTTCAACGCGTAAAAGAGCCCGGCAAGCGTGAATGTCATGAGTGTCATCAACTGAAAGTGTTTCGTGATATAAATCGAATGAAGTCGTTTGACGAGCGCATACATGCTGAGTGCCGAAACGATGAGCAACGTCAAGATGAATGATTTGATTAAGAATGGTCCAGATGCACCGAACAATAAACTTAATCCATACAGTGGTGCGATGAAGACGAGTCGAGGCACATTCAACAATGTTGTCGTGCTCCATCGTTCATTCCAGGCACCAAAAATCTCTTCGATATAACGGTCGGACGATAGACCGAATGCGATATCACTAAAGACGACCATCCCCGACGAAAAGAGTGGGTACGCATAGGCGAGGATACATGACAACATAATCGTCAAGGCGATGAGGTCGTAACGGTACGTATGCAGACCGTTTCGTAGTGTGGATAAGATGCGTTGCAAATCCGATCTGCCTCCTTTCATCACGTATGTCATCTATTTCGCCAAACGTCGAACTATCCCTGTCTAATCAAAAAAGAGACAGCCGATTCCGGCTATCTCTTTACGACATGGGGCGAAGCAGTGCACGAACGGGGCTTCCGTCACCTTCGACGATTGGGAGCGGGACGGCATTTAAGTCATAATCCCCCGGCAAAATATCGTCTAGGACGAGCCCTTCTAATATATGGACACCATTTCGTGCTAACGCATGATGAGCACCCATCTCTTTACTGTCAATCGCATCAACGGACGGCAAGTCGAGCCCGATCAAGAAAATCCCAAGTTCTCCGAGACGATCGGCAAGAGACGGCGTCAGTTCAGGAATTGTCTCTGGAAAGACGCTCTTATCTGGCCAACCATCCGTCTTCAAAATGAGGCGTTCGACCCCGGTCAAGTCATGAGCGTCCAAATCAGATGCTTCAATTTTTGTCTTATGTGGCATATGAATGACACGGGCTGGACCGATATAAAGGGAAGGGTCGAGGTCGATGACGCGCTTCCCGTGGTCGTCAAAGTGAAACGGGGCATCGATATGCGTCCCGACATGTAAACTCATCGTCACTTTCCCGACATTCACTGAACCGCTCTGTGCCATCGGCCAAGCGATCTCGTACGAAAACTTCGTGTCTCCCGGCCATGTCGTCACATCGGCATGAAGCGGTTGGGATACATCAATCCATGTCATTTCGTTCAGCTCCTCTTATAATGATGTTCGGACCGTCCAAAGCTCTGGGAAGAAACGATGATCGAGCACGCGGCGCAAATAGTTCACGCCAGACGAGCCGCCTGTTCCCATCTTCTGTCCGATGATGCGTTCTACGGTACTCATATGGTTGAAGCGCCACATCTGTTGCTGGCTTCCGATATCGAGTAGCTTTTCACCGAGCTCATACAAATCCCAATACGTGTCGACGTCGCGATAGACCTCGACCCATGCCTTCTCGACACTCTCGTTCCATTCCCAGTCCTGCGTGACATCTCGTTCGAGCACGCTCGCATCAATCGGAAGACCACGGCGATGCATCTCACGGACGGTCACGTCATAAATGCTAGGTGCTTGAAGCGACCCTTCGAGCAGTGGATATAGTTTTTCATCATGCGCATAGACGCTGAGCGTCCGTGCGTTTTTGAAGCCGAGCGCAAATTCAATCTGTCGGTTTTGGTAAGACTGAAAACCAGATGAAGAGCCGAGTTGGTCTCGGAACTCTAAATACTCGGCCGGTGTCAACGTAGCGAGGACGCCCCACGACTGGATGAGTTGTTGCTGAATCTTTGAGACGCGAGCGAGCATCTTGAATGAGCGCTCGAGTTCCCCGTTCGTGATGGCCGTCGTGGCTGCCGTCAATTCATGCAAGATGAGCTTCATCCACAACTCGCTCGTCTGATGGATGATGATAAAGAGCATCTCATCGTGATGGTCGGAAAGGCGATGCTGGCTCGATAAAATCGGGTCGAGCTGGAGATAGTCCCCGTACGACATATCTTTAGAGAAGTCGGTTTGAATCGTTTTTTCCACTTTATGTTCCATACGTTCACTCATGACAATTCCCCCTTATGCGACCACTTCGCGGACGTTCTCGAACGCCTCATATTCTTTGTCATCCATGATTTTCTTCAACGTCACGATCACGTCATACACGTCGGTAAACGTGTTATACAATGCGACCGGTGCGAGACGGATGATGTTCGGTGCCCGGAAGTCAGGGATGATGTGATGTTTTTTCAATGCTTTACAGATGCGTGCCGCCTCAGGGTGCTCGAGGCTCAAGTGGGCACCGCGTTGACGCGTGTCCGTCGGGCTGCCGATGAAGAACCCGTGTGGTGCGAGCATGTCTTCAATCAAGTCCATCATATATGTCGTGAGCGTGAGTGATTTTTGACGAATCGCTTCCATCCCGACCTCGTTAAACATCTCGAGGGCACCAAGCTGCGGAGCGAGGCTCATGACGTGTGGCGTCCCGATTTGGAAAGCACCGGCATGTTCAGCCGGTGTCATCGTATGGTCCATATCGAACTGTTTGTCTTTGCGTGAACCGAACCATCCAGCGAGTCCTGGTGTCGTGCCGAAGTGACGTTCATGTACGAATAAGCCGCCGACCGTTCCCGGACCACCGTTCAAATGTTTATAGTTGCACCAGTAAGCGAAGTCGACACCCCAGTCGTGGAAGTCGTGAGGGATGGCACCGACGGAATGACAAGCATCAAATCCGATTAAAATACCACGCTCGTGCGCCACTTTCGTCAGGCGCGGCATGTCTAAAATCTGACCGCTCCGATAGAGGACAGTCGGCAATACGATCAGGGCAATCTCGTCGGTCATCGCGGCAATCAAGTCGTCTTCTACTAAGAAGCGCCCATCCGGACTGTCTACTTGAACGAGGTGCTCCGAAGGGGCGAGTCCGCGCAGTTCGAGCTGACTTTTCAAAGCGTAAATGTCAGACGGAAATGTGAGGGCATCTGCCAAAATTTTCGTGCGTTTGCCTTCTGGTTTAAAGAACGAAGCAACGAGTTGATGCAAGTTCACCGTCGTCGAGCCGGTGACCATCACTTCTTCTGGCTTTCCACCGATGAGCGGCGCATTCAGTGCGGCCAACTCTTCGGACAAGTTGAACCAAGGATGACGACCGGACATCCAGCCGTCAATCCCGAGCTCTTTCCAGTCCGCAAGCGATTCAAGGAGCGTGCGCTCGGCTCGTTTCGATAAGAGCCCGAGTGAATTCCCATCCATATAAATCCCGTCTTCCGGTAAGTAAAATTCTTCCCGATAAGATGCGAGTGGGTCTTGTTTGTCTAGTTGTTGTGCGTAGGCACGTGTGAAATCGTTCATATCCCCATTTCCCCCTTCATGCTGTGTACGTTGTCAAAATCGTAGCAATCGGTCATGAGGAAGTCAACAAACAACGAGGTGTCGGCGAGTCAAACTAAAAAACGCTCAAGCGTAATCTTGAGCGTTTAGGAGTGTAGCTTATTTTATTTTTCGAACATTCTCTTGTCGGAGTAACTTGAATAGTGTGAAGACCATCAACAAAAGGATGATGGTAAACGGCAAGGCGGAAATCAACGATGCGGTTTGAAGTCCTTCTAAGCCACTCGCGATCAATAGAACGGCGGCGATTCCTCCTAACAGAACACCCCAGGCGATTCGAACGGGGAGAGGAGGATTCAAGCTACCGTTTGTCGTCATACTGCTGATGATATAGGTAGCAGAATCGGCCGATGTGATTAAGAACGTCAAAATCAAGAGAATCGACAACACTGAAAGAATGAAACTGAACGGAAGCTCGGCAAACGTCACAAACAATGCGCTCGTCACGTCCGCATTGACGGCTTCGGCGATGGAAGTTCCTTCGAACAAATCTAAATGGAGGGCAGTGCCGCCAAACACGGCAATCCATAAGAGTGCGATGAACGGAGGAACGATGAGGACCCCGACGATGAACTCACGAATGGTGCGTCCTCGTGAGACACGTGCGACGAATGCTCCGACGAACGGTGACCAAGCGATGGCCCACGCCCAATAAAAGATCGTCCAATCTCGGACCCACGTCCCTTGCTGATACGGTTGTAGACGCAGACTATAGCGAATGAAATTTTGTAAGTAGTCACCTAAGCCAAGGGTGAGGGTCTCTAGGATGAAGATGGTTGGACCGGCAAAGAAGACAAACACCATCAACACGAGTGCGGTCCCTAAATTAATATTACTCAACCACTTGATGCCGCGATCGAGCCCTGTCGTCGTCGATGTTAAAAAGAGGGCTGTCAAGACGACGATGATGGCGACCTGCATCCAAGCGGTGTTCGGGAGCCCGAACACACTGTTCAGTCCGCCATTGATTTGAAGAACGCCTAAACCAAGTGACGTCGCGACACCCATGACAGTGGCGATGACCGCTAAAATATCAATCGTCTGGTTCAACGGTTGTTTGTACGGTCGCTCTTTTGTAAGCGGTGAAAGGCTAGTCGAGATGAGTCCGTCCGCATTACGACGGAACTGGAAGTAGGCGATGATCAGTCCGACAATCGCAAAAACAGACCACTGACTGACACCCCAATGGAAGAACGAATAGGCCATCGCAAGACGTGCTCCCTCAACCGTCAGTGGCTCCGTATCCGCGTACGGTGGCGTGAAGAAATGACTCATCGGCTCGGCAACACCCCAAAAGACGAGTCCGACACCGAATCCAGCGGAGAATAACATGCCGATCCAAGTGAAGAACGGATATTGAGGGCGATCGTCATCTTTCCCGAGACGAATTTTTCCGTATTTACTAAACGCTAAAAAGACTAAAAAGAGCACAAACAAGAACACGGAAAGTAAATAGAACCAACCGAACGAGCGAGTCGTAAAGTTAAAAATGGATCCTGCGATTGAAGCGAATGTCGTTGGTGCAATCGCTCCGAATAGAACGAGTAAGGCGATCAAACTTGCTGAAATGTAAAAGACGCGATTCAAACGTGGCTTTTGTGTAGAATCTTTCATAGATGTCTCCTTTCAAAAAATATTATGTAGGACTAATAAACGATTCCCTAATCTTCACGTTGCAAACAGGAAGCGCGTTTTATCGTGTTTTGTATAGTTGAATCGGGAAAAGAACCAAAGAGGAGGGAATGCTATGAAATTGATTGCGATTGATTTAGACGGGACGCTGTTATCGCGCACGGGTGTGATTACAGAGGCGAACCAGGAAGCGATTCGTCGTCGACAAGAAAATGGTGATATCGTCGCCATTTGTTCAGGACGTTCGATTCATGATATCGAAGAACTGTTGAAGCGAAGTGACCTCGTCTGTCCGATTTTGTCAGGTAACGGAGCAATCGGCTTTTATGAGAACGAGCGAATTTACTATCATGCGATGGACCAGACAATTGTAAATGAACTATGGGAAATCGCAAAAGCGGACGATGCGTACGTCGAATTTTATACGAATGCGGGAGTGAAGGTGCTTCGTTCGGGAAGCGATTTATTAAAGCGGGAACTCGATGAAGTGTTGCCGCACGATCAATCATTTAGTCGGGAATGGGCAGAACGTGAGATTGAAATTCAAAATGAACAGTTTGGTCTGACGTACATGGACTCGATGGAAGACATCGACTTTGAACGAGATGAAGTGTACAAGGTGTTTGTCTACTCGTTCGATCGCCGAAAACTACACCGCTTGCGCAAAGTTTATGAACCACGGAACGACATTTTGATCACGACAGCGGGTTGGACGAAAATTGAGATTGGACATCCTCATGCAAGTAAAGGAGCGGCGCTAAAACAGCTAGCGGAGCATTATCAGATTGCCATGCATGATGTCGTTGCCATCGGAGACAATTTGAATGATGTATCGATGTTTGAAGTAGCAGAGACAAGGATTGCGATGGGAAATGCCGTGGATCCGCTAAAAGATTTGAGCACACATATTACCAAAGATGTGGAAGAGGACGGGGTCGCTTACGCGTTGGCGCATTATGTATAAATTGGATTATGGAGAAATCGTGAACGAGGATTGAATCTCGCTTAAAACGGATATTGTATACATGTAACCATTCACTTTCTGAAATGAGTCGGGGAACGGGGAGGCACTTTCGTCACCTGTAGCTGATCGCAGAAAGCGGATGGGAAAGTCCATGTGAGCGTGAATCGTGTATTCCAAACGATGATGCGTCGGCCTCTGCTTGCCATACGATCAAGCATACCAGACAGACTGTTTGTATAAGGAATTCCACATGATCCGCGCCAGAAGTGGACAGTATAGGTGCCAAGTCTATCGTGCCCATTCAATCAAAATGTCTACGAGTCACCTGTTCGATTTCATTTTATGTAATGAAAAACGATTGGTGAACCAATGGACGATGAACTGATTCGAATGATGCGTCACGTTGGCTTGGACATCTCTAGTCGAACCAAATCACAGATGGGACGGTCAATCGAGCGGGGCTTGGTTGGATGAAAGTCCGGGGACTAGAGAATCAAGAAAAGCGCCGGGTGAGGGCGCTTTTCTTGTGGTATCCTATTGAGTGAATGCAACCGATGGAGGGATCATATGCCAAAGCTATATTGGTTTGGGACGTTCTTGAGTGGAATGATTCTTTTGACCACGGGAACGATGGAAGGTCTTTATCGCATATTCCCGATTGGGTTGATGGCCATCGCGGTCATCGGCTATCTCATACAGACTCGATTTGAGCAAAAGAAGCGACGCCCTTGATTGGGTGCCGCTTCTTTTTATAAAGATTCGAGTAAACGTGTCATCACGTCATCGATTTCTTCTTGCAGTGCATCAACTTGTTGTTGTAGCGCCATCAATTCATCAAGGTCATCCAATTCATTCATCCGTTGGAGCAGTGCCTGATGCTCTGCTTCTAATCGGGTCAGGTGAGCTTCTTCATCAATCGTAGATGGAGTAGATTTCGTCTGCTTCACCGATTTCGATGGTTTAACGTGTTCCGTTATAGGTTCATCTTTCGATTCCTGTCCACGTTTGTCGAGGGCATAGGCGACGTTGCCTTCAAACCGCGTCATCGTCCTGTCAAGCCAATACGTGATGGGGAACAATTTATTTAAGAAGTAGCGGTCATGGGAGACGGTAACGACCGTTCCAGGGAAACGTTCGAGCGCTTCTTCAAGTGCCTCTCTCGATTCGATATCAAGGTGGTTTGTCGGCTCGTCTAAGACGAGGACATTGATTTCTTCATGGACGAGGATTGCAAGCATGAGGCGCATCTTCTCACCGCCGCTTAAATTCGAGACAGGTTTGAACACACTCGGTCCGTAGAACAAAAACTGAGCAAGGAGGTGTCTCGCTTTTCCTTCATCGACCGCGATTCGGTCTCGGAATGCTTCAATTAATCGATGCGACTCATCAAACGTGATGTGTTGCGATAAATAACCGATTTTGGCTTGGTCGGCTCGCCTCACAGTTCCGGCTTGCGGTACGACTTGATCGAGCAATATCTTCAACAGCGAAGACTTCCCGCTCCCGTTCGGTCCGACGATGGCGACGCGTTCCCCGTGCCCCGTGTAAAAATGCACGTCTTCAAATAGAGGACGATCATAGGCGAGTGTCACGTCACTCACTTCGAAGACGTCGCGCCCGGTCCGTCCGTTCGTTGTGAAGTGGATGTTCGGTTGGTCGGCTTCGAGTTGTGGTTTCTTGATCCGCTCGATTCGTTCGAGAGCCTTTTCCATCGATTTAGCGCGACGATAGAACTTTTCATTCGGTGGATTGCCTTCGTTGGCCCATTGCCGTAACTGCCGAATCGTTTCTTTCATCTTTTTAATCTTCTTTTGTTGCTCGGTATAGGCATGGAACTGATCGAGCAATTGTTTTTCTTTTTGGGCGACGAAATCGGTATAGTTTCCGGGATAACTCGTCAATTCGCCATCTTCACACTCGACGATTCGCGTGGCGACCGCATCCAAGAAGACACGGTCGTGGGACACAATCAGGAGCGCTGAATCGTAATCCTGTAAATAGGATTCGAGCCACGTCATCGCTTCTAAATCCAGATGGTTCGTCGGTTCATCCAAAATGAGTAGCTCGGGTTCCTGAAGAAGCGCCAAGGCGAGGCCTATTTTTGTACGTTCCCCGCCGCTCAACGTATCGAACGGTTGGTCCACGAATGAGGTCAGCTTCAATCCGTCAATCATCGCACTGATTTTTGACTCGTAGACGTAGCCGCCCGCATGTTCGAATTGCGCTTGGATCGTCCCGTATGTTTCGAGAAGACGTTCGAGCTGTTCGGTCGTCGCCATCTCTTGTTCGAGGCGAGACATCTTCTCGCGAAGGCGAAGGACTTCCTCGAAGGCAGTCTGAAGAACGTCGCGACCACTATGATTGGGATAGTCGGGAAGTTGAACCAAATAGCCGATAGAGAGTCGCTGCCGACGATAAATCGCTCCGGCGTCATGCTCTTCAGAGCCGACAATTATGCGTAACAGTGTCGTTTTACCGCTGCCGTTCCGACCGACGAGTCCGACTCGTTCGCGTTCATTGATCATTAAATTCGCATCTGTGAGAACGGCGTGACCACCGTATTGTTTTTGAATGTGTTGTAAATCGATTAACATAATAGGTTCCTCCTGAGATCAGGGCCTATCAAAAAACCGAGCGCAAAGAAGCGCTCGGTTTAGAGAGAGAGGCGCTTTGTCGTATATTCAGCAATGTCTAAAAAAGGACAGACGGGTCCCTTGATTAAGCGACATCGTGAAAAATCGCACGCAAAATGTACAAATGTTCAGTTGTCCAATGCGTACGTCCGACAAATTTCACCTTTCTCCCTCCTTTCATTCATCTATGTCTTGATTGTAAGCGTTTTTCTTGAGACTGACAATGAAAATAAAGGAAATGGACACAAGGACGTCGTATATAGTCGCCATTGAGGAGGCGAGAGCATGAGGAAAGAATGGCTAGGAGCACTCAGTTTGACACTTGCGGCGAGTATATGGGGCGGGATGTATGTGGTCAGTAAGTATGCGCTCGCTTATATTGAACCGTTCACGTTTGTCTGGCTACGATATGCTGTTGCATTTATGGTCCTATTCGTTGTCTGGCTTCGGTTTGGACGGGAGCGGATTCGACGGACAGATTGGAAATGGATTGGACTCGTCGGTGTCATCGGGTACGTCGCTTCGATTTCGTTTCAATTTATCGGGACGAAGCTATCGGATGCGCATACCGGATCGCTCGTGACCGCAGCGACGCCGGCGTTCATGGTCTTATTCGCTCGAATCCTATTGAAGGAGAGATTAACTCCAGTCAAAGTAGGTGCGCTCGGACTGGCGACGGTGGGTGTTCTCATTGTGGTCGGTTGGGAAGGGGAAGGGACGTATCGTTTAGGTAGTTTTATACTCGTATTAGCCGCCGTGACGTGGGCGCTCATGTCCATCTACGTGAAAATCGGGACACAGACCTTATCGACGTTGACACTGACGACGTTTGCGATTGGAGTCGCCTGGTTGTTGATGACTCCTTTGATGAGTATGGAGGTCATGCAAAACCAAAACGGCTTTCCGGAATTGAATGGTGTCCTTTGGCTCAGTGTCCTGTATATCGGTGTCGTGTCGACGGCAGGGGCGTTCTTCTTTTGGAACAAAGGACTTGAGTTGATGGATGCTAGTGTCGGGTCACTCTTTTTCTTCTTCCAGCCTTTGGTCGGAGGGACGCTCGGGTGGCTCGTCTTGAATGAGACGCTCCATCTGAATTTCTTTATCGGTGCCGGTTGTATCATGACAGCCGTGACGTGGTCGACGCTCGCAGAACGGCGACAACAACTGCCCATTTCAGAACGCAATCTTTGACGACAAAGCGGTCGCCCTCATGTTTAGAGGGCGACCGCTTTTATTAAAATCCATGATGATCGAGCTTGTCTTGTTCGCGTTTCATTTCAAGTTCAAGACGTTGAATGGCGAGTTTCTCTTCTTCGATTTTCAGGCGACGTTCTTCGACACGAGCTTCTCTCGTTTTGATAATCGTATTGGCACCGACCGACGAAACGACGATTACCATGACCATAACGTAGAAAAAGAAATCCATGTGTTTCCCTCCTTTACTCGAAACATTTTGTGACAAGTCGCTGTGTCTCAAGCGCAACACGACCGTCTGTTTGAATGGGTGTATCATCGATGAGCGCTGAAATGAAGTGGTCAATCGCCTCTTGGAAACCACGTTGGGTGAGTGTCGGGTCCCACGATCCGAACGTCTCCATTCCATGTCGTCCATCTTTGAAGCGATGTAGCGTGACCATCTCGTCAACGGATAGTCGTTCTCCGTCACGGACGATGGAGACGTGCTCATGGTTCGCCCCGGCCGAGCGATGCATCGATGTCGTATGCATTCCGTGCTCGTCTTGCCATACATGACGGGCGAAGCGAAGTTCTTGTTTGTCATTGACCTCGAGTTGACCTGAGACGAGTCGAAGCTCATTTCCGGCGAGGAATCGTAACGTATCAACGACATGCAGATAATCATCGAGTAGGATGAACATCGCATCCTGTGGACCGACACCGTTCTCCCGGTGTTTCACCACATCGATCATATGTGAGGGCGATTCTTGTTGGAGACGTCTATACATCGGGGCAAAGCGTCGATTGAACCCGACCATCAATTTGCGACCGAGTCGCTCGGCTAGTTCGACGAGTTGTTCCGCCTCATCCAATGTTGCAGCGAGGGGTTTATCCACGTAAATGTCGACCCCGCGTTCTAGTAAATACGAGACAACGTCATAATGGGTTTCAGTCGAACTATGTACGAATGCCGCATCGACCGATGAGGCGAGGTTCTCTAACGTGTCGAACGAGGTCATCCGATACGTTTGGCAAATCTTTTCTCGCTTCGATGTATTCGGAGAAAATGCACCGACAATGTCAATTAGGGGGTGGTTCGCGAGAATCGGTAAATACGCTTTTTGGGCGATGTTTCCGAGTCCGACAATCCCGATTTTAGGTTTTTGCATCCCATTCACTCCTTTGGTCCATCATAACAAAAAACCGGACGGCAGATGCGTCCGGTTAGGGAATTATAAACTTGCGCTTAAGACCATTTCACCTTGTGGTGTCTCGTTGCCACGATTCGGTTCTTTTGTGACGGCGACTGTATCCCAGTCGACGTCGACTTCATCCGAGTCGAGCGTATAGATGACCGTCCCGTTACCCTTATCGTCTGTGACGAAGGCACCAGTCGGGATTGGGGCATTATCTTTTAACAGCCACACTTGGTACACTTCATTGTCATCGAGTGAGCCTAAGCCGTTCGTTTGAACAATCAATTGTGTTGTACCATCCTGTTCTGCGAGATAAGCAGTCCCTTCGGATTCACCTTCAAGTGGAATGGTTTCAGTCAACGCGATGCCAGGTGAATCGGATTGATTGGTAAGCAGATACCCGTTTCCGATCAAAGAGAGCAGGAGCGCCGCCGCGAGCGCAACCATTCCCCAAACAGGTACGTTTCGTTCTCGTTTCTGTTTGAAAGGTGTGACGGGTGGAGCGGATTCGGATGTCACGGGCGATGTGACGGGTTCGTTGTCTTCTTCTTCGAATACACGATCGAGGACACGTGCTTTCATGCCTCGGGGTGGTTCAATCGGAGTAGACAAGAACGCAACGCCACCGACAAGTGCTTCGAGTTGCTCGAGCTCTTCTTGACAATCTTTACACGATGCTAAGTGTTGTTCGAATTTCTCTCGTTCATCTTCCGATAGATGTTGGTTGAAATAGTCAATCAATTGGTCGCATGCGTTCATTGTTCTACCTCCTTTCCGATGAATTCATGGGATAACTGTTTCCTCAGTTGCTTCAGCGCCAGTCGAATCCTTCCTTTCACTGTACCAAGCGGGATACCACATGCATCAGCAATCTTTTGCTGACTGAGCCCTTGGAAGTACATGAGTCGGACGACTTGCTGTTGTTCGGCCGGCAGTGTCGCCATGGCCGTCTCGATTTGAGCGCGTTCTTCTTGCCACTCCACTTCCTTTTCAACGGATGGTGAATCAGAAGGAATGGCTTCGGCGTACGATTCGTCTAGTTGTAAATCAGGTTTACGCTTTCGAATCAAGTCGATGGCCACGTGACGGCTCATCGTAAAGAGCCAAGACCTGAACTTGCCTTTCGAATCATCATAGACGCCACCGCCGCGCCACAACTTGATAAAAACTTCTTGCATGGCTTCTTCGGCTAAGTCGCGATCCTTTGTCAGCTGTAAAACAAAAGCATATAGAATTCGTTCATACCGATCATACAATATTTCGAGCGCTTCTTTGTCTTTTTGCCGGACACGCTCATATAACTCTAAATCAGTCATAACATACTCCTTTGCGCAGAAGGGATGTCCCTTGTATTGATCTAACGTACAAAACAGAAAAATGGATGACTATTTTGTGTGACGATTTATTGAACATGTTGTTGTCTGGACTGGAAGCTTTGTATAAATGAACAAGCGTAATATTTCTGAAAGGATATAGCTAATGACACTTAATCCAATGGATGTCATTAGCATCAATCCGATTGCGATTAAGGAAGAGCTTACTGCCGCCCAAAAGAAATATGAGCGGATGCCAAAAAGAAAAGCAAATACAATGAAACATCCTGTGATCAGGCTACTCATTTGGCAATAGGCTTGAGAGATTCGTTGAATCATAAGATGCCTCCTTTGTTTCATTGTACTATAGGAGAAAGAGAAAACGATAAGGAGACGATAGAATGAGACGATTTACACACGAGGGGCGTACACTCGTTTGTTTTGACTTTGATGAGACCTACTTTCCACATGCGTGTTCTGATGACCAACTAGCCTCCGTCCGTCAACTCGAGGATTTTCTGGAACGACATTCGTCACACGTGTCGACGATGTGGGTGACGGGTAGTTCTCTTGAATCGTTGCACGAGAAAGTAGAGCGAGCGAATCTTCGCTTTTGGCCTCATCGGATTGCTTCGAGTCTCGGCACAGAATTATATCGAATCGAGACGGACGGAACGTTCATTGAGGATAAGGTCTATCAAGAACTATTTCCGAGCGATTTTGTATCACGTGTGGAACGTATTGTGTCACAGACTGACCAGATGCGTATTCAATTAGATGAACAGCCGGGGAATGGGATGAGTCCTTGGATTCGAAGTTACTATGTCCGCGACCAAGTTGGTTCATGGAAAGAAACGCTTCGCATGCTGACAGATTCAGCTGGCATCGCAGTCAATATCAGTCAATGTAATCCGAACGCAGGTGATCCGGCTGATGCATTTGATATCGATTTTTACCCGATCCATGCCGGGAAAGTCTCAAGTATTGAATATGTATGTGCCACTTCTTCTTTTGTACGAGAAGATACATATGCTTTTGGAGACAGCGGGAATGACCTGAACATGTTGGCACATGTGGGGAACGGATACTTGGTGAACAACGCGACCGAACAGGCGAAACGGTTATATTCAAAGGTGACAAAAAAACCTTATGCGGAAGGTATTTTAGAAGTGCTCGAAGCGGATGTTTCTTCGTTCATCTGATAAATGATGTGTTCTAAAGAACGGATCAGGGTTTCACGAACGGTTTCTGTATGAGGTTCAAATTTGAGACGTTGTTGCCAGACACGACAAAATAAATCAGTCAAAGCCGCTTCTGCAGTTGCAGGGCGGTTATTTAAATGAAGTGCGTATCGATAGAGTAAGTTTTCATAACGGGCATATAAGTGTTCTAGGGCTTGTCGATTTTTTAAACGAATTTGATCGATTAGGCGCTCGTCGAGTGTAGGAAGCATATGCAACTCCTTTCGCATGGAGTGAAGGGATCAACGATGAAAGAATCAGGAACTTTACTCAGATAAAGCATCCTTTCTGTTCTTTCACTCATTTGCTCTCATTCAAACCAAGGAATATGAAAAATAGCGGTCGAATATGCAATACCCCTCAACGATTCAAAACGTGTGATAACAATTCGGACACGTCTGCGCATCTCCCGGCGCGCGTTTAAATGACGTTTTGCACTTCGGGCAAGTGACGGTCTCACTCTGTTGATTGAACAGGGTGCCGCGATTGAATAAAATGTTGCGAAGATTTGGTAATGCCAGTGCAGCGAAAATCATCGCACCGAATAAAAAGGCCGCTAAAACGAGTAATAAAACGTAGGTCATCGTCTTCTTTCCTTTCCTGTTGAATTTCTTCCATCATAATCGAAATTTACATATGCGAACAGCTTATCAATAGAAATGAGAACAAATGTTCTGTATACTTATACTAAATAAAAGGAGGGGAAAACAGGATGAGAGAAGAATTGTTACGATGGATACGTTCGGGTCTGGTCACAGAAATGGTATATGTGGATCGACATGGAGTGTTTTCAAAGCGGCGGGTCAAATTGATGAAAGTGCAGGGAGAACATGTCGTGGCGTGGGATTTGAATAAACGGGCCAGACGAACATTTCGAATCGAACAAGTTCTTGCCTGTCTTCCCATCAACGAACGATTTAGAAAGCGGAAGGTGGAAATTGGATGATTGCCTTACCGAGATTAGCTGCACCAGCCAAAAGAGCTTTGACGTCAAAAGGAGTCGATTCCTTAGATGACTTGTCTCTTTATACGCGTCGCGAAGTAGAGAGTTGGCATGGCATTGGTCCCAATGCCATCCAAGTCCTGCAAAACGAGTTAACCAAATATCATCTAGCATTTAAGGAAGAGAAACCTAGTACGTGAATGAAACGTCTAGGTTTTTTTCATGAAGTGATTGCTTTTCATTGAAAACGGGAAGTAATATATTTGTCATCTCAATTGCCGTTAAAATCTAGTAACATGACGATAAGGTTTATACACCTAGCGACACCCATGAGAAAGGACGTACACAGCATGAGAACGAAACGTTTATCCGCCATTTTACAAAATGAGATGGATGACATAAAGCTTGATCCATGGGTGACCGGAGTCGAAACGGATTCCAGAAAGGTCAGTTCAGGGAATGTCTTTATTTGCATTCGTGGCTATACGGTTGACGGGCACAAGTTTGCCGAAGACGCCGTGACCAATGGTGCGAGTGCGGTCATCTCAGAATATCCACTCGATCTCGACGTACCGAATGTGGTTGTTGCCGATACGAAGCAGACAGCAGGAGCGGTTGCGAGTACTTTTTATGATCATCCGTCTCATCGGATGCGTATATATGGTGTGACAGGAACGAATGGAAAAACAACGACAGCGACATTGACATATGATTTATTGCGTCTCTCTGGACTTCGTGCAGGGATTGTCAGTACAATCGGTGCCCGTTTCCACAATCAAACGATTGAGACGGCCAATACGACCCCGGAAGCCGTCGTCTTACATCGTATTTTAGCGGATATGGTCGATGCAGGTGTCACAGACTGTGTACTTGAAGTGTCATCTCATGCATTGATGGAGGGACGTGTGGCCGGAATTCACTTTCATGCGGCCGCATTTACGAATTTGACGCATGATCATTTAGATTACCATCGTTCGATGGATGAATATGCTCGTGCAAAAGCACGATTGTTTGAACAGGTAGAAGTGACGAATGGAGACGCAATCGTGTTAAACGCGGAAGACAAGGCGAGCCGAGTCATGTCCGAGTTTGCACCGACACGCCAAACCATTATGTATAGTACATCAGAGCAAATAGAGGCCGACATTCAAGTCATCTGGCGTGAAGATACGGTTCTTGTTCATATGAAAGAATTTAAGCTAGAAGTTCCCGTCCGGTTTATGGGCGCATTCAATGCGTCGAATTTGGCAGCTGCAATCGGACTTGTCTCCACTTCTGATATGGCACTTCGAACGATTGTCTCGAACGTACCGGGACTCACGTTGCCAAAAGGACGTCTCGAACGTCTCGATACAGAAGATGCTGAAATTTTTATTGATTACGCACACACTCCGGACGGTCTAGAGAAATGCTTATCTACGTTACAACAAGACGACCGATCTCTTGTCGTCGTCTTAAGTGCGGCAGGAGACCGTGACCCGACGAAACGTCAAGATATGGGACGAATTGCGAGTCAATATTCAGATGACGTGATTGTCACTGTACATGATGTTCGAATGGAGGATCCGAAACAAATCATTGAAGATTTAATCAAAGGGATTCAGCCGAACGTGAAGTACGTGACATTTGAAGCGAGAGAAGATGCCCTTCGCCATGCTGCGATGCAGGCATTAAAAGGGAAGAGAGTCGTGGTCGTCGGTAAAGGACACGATCACATCGAGCGAATCGGTCGACGTTCGATTCCCTTCAATGAATCAGATATCTTATTGGAAGAATTGAAAAAACAAAAAGGGCAGGAACCTGCCGTTTAACAAAACGATGACGGTTGTCATCGTTTTTTAATGTGTGAAAAATGATGAGGAAGGTAATACATAATAATGTAGTAGAATTGAAGGAGGAGAATAGACATGTCAGTTTTGTACAAAGAATTTACAAATGATGAAGAAGTCGTAACCGCCGTTCAATCGATGAAATCAAATGGGGTAGATGAGTCCAACATCTATGTCATCACACATGACAATGACAGAAGTAAACGTATTGCGGACAATGCAGATGCGAACACCGTCTCTGCGAGTGATGTTGGCTTGGGGACAGCCGCTAAAAACATGTTCCGTAAAAAAGGGGACGAGCTTCGCGCTGAGTTCCAAGAACTCGGTTTTACGAAAGAAGAGTCGGAACGTTTAGAAGAAAAACTAGACCAAGGAAAAGTGCTCGTCGTTGTGAAAGACGCACCGGCTGGCTTCACCATCTAATTCCACACCATGGAGAATAGAGAGAAAAGAGGCTGAATCGCGAGCGATTCAGCCTCTTTTGATGTGTTTAGCGAAGACGGACAACGGTGCGACCGCTCAATTCGCCGCGCATCATCGCTTCGGCGTGACGTGGGACGTCGTGTAGCGGAATCTCGTGGATCATGTCATTCAACACTTTCGTGTCAATGAGTTCCTCAAGGCGTTCCCATGCATTCGTACGGCGTGCCATCGGCTGCATAACCGAGTCGATTCCAATCAGTTTCACCCCACGCAGGATGAACGGATAGACACTCGTCGGCAAGTCGGCGCCGCCGACGAGACCGCATGCGGCGACAGCACCTTCGTATCGGGTTTGGCTCAAGATGTTAGCGAGGGTGTTTCCGCCGACCGAATCAATCGCAGCATCAAAGCGTTGTTTAGCCAGTGGACGAGGAGGTCCTTCTAATTCGCTTCGGTCGATGATGGTCTCGACACCGAGTGAGCGTAAGTATGGTGAATCCGTTTTACCAGTCGAGGCGACGACATGATAGCCGAGACGACGGAGTAACGTAATGGCGAAACTTCCTACGCCACCCGTCGCGCCTGTGACAAGCACTTCTTCCCCAGGTCGAACGCCAGCATGTTCGAGCGCATCAATGGAAAGCATGGCTGTGAGTCCCGGAGTCCCGATTGCGATGGCGTCCCGCATGCTCATCCCTTTCGGTAATTTGACGAGCCAGTTACCTGGCACTTGGGCGTATTGACTGAAGCCGCCGAAATGACGCTCCCCGATTCCGAAACCGGTGGCGATGACTTCGTCCCCAACTTTGATATCCAGATGATCCGATTCGACTACTTTCCCGACAAATTCACATCCTGGAATAAATGGATAATGGCTTACGATTTTGCCTGATGTCGTCAATCCGAGCGCGTCTTTATAATTCAACGCGGAGTAGTGGACTTCCACTAATACATTTCCGTCTTCTTCTTTCGGAAGGACGTCGGATTTCACTTCTTTTACTTCGGCATGAAGGTGTTCATCATGCTGGTCGAGCACGAGTGCTTGGAATGATTCATTCATGTGCGTAACCTCTTTTCCTATGGATGTTCTCACTCTAACATTCTTTCCCGTGACAAATAAAATATATGCACGAATCTTTAGGGGGAATCGGGTAGAGAGTGGTACAATAAAGGGGATTCAAATTGCGTAAGGAGGAATGTAGTATGCGGCACGATGACTATGAGTTTGATGATGTAGAAGTAGAAGAAGGCGAATTGTTCAACGTATACGATATTCTCCCGCCAGATGGGACAATCCTCGAGATGGCGACCGCTGAAGAAATGGTCCGAGCGGCCGAATTAGAAGCGAAACATCATGCGCTTCAACGGCTCCAAGACTCAAACTTCCAATTAACGGGTGTTTCGTTCAAAGAACTCCTGACAGAATTTGAACAGTATGAGCAAGAATCGATGGAGTTCTGGACAGGGGTTTATAACCGGTTACGCATTCCTTGGGCGTGGACGATTCGCATCGATGTGGCCAATGGTCCAATCCACGTTGTGAACGATCGCGATATCTTTATCGACGAAGAAGACTTTGAAGAATATGATGTCGACGATTTATTAGAAGAATACGAAGAAGATTGAATCAAAAACGTCTTTCCCTCATTCAGATGGGAAAGACGTTTTTTGGTCATGAAGCAAATCGCTGCGGACGCGGGCAAGCTCAGTCGACCCGAAAAAGAGACCGACACTACACAATAGTGCGACGCCACTGACCATTGCCCCGACGACAGCGGTATCTCCAATCATCGTGAACGACATCGTCAAACTAAATAATCCAAATAATAGTAATCCTCCGGCAATCGTCTTCATCATGATTCACCCTTTCACATGTCTATGAGAGTAGTGTAGACGGTTTACCGATAAGAGGGTGATTCTATTTTTGACCAGGTAAATTATTTGATTAAGTCATAAATCGAGTACGTCTTGCCGTTTTCAAGAGGGCGGTCAATCAATTGTTCGACGAATACACGCGCGACCGTCTCGGGAGAGCGGAGTCGGCCCTCTGTTTCGTATGAACGGAATTGTTCGAGGTCAGCGAACGCCTCTTCTGAAGAAGAACGAATCTCCGCCTGCATCGATGTATCCATCACGCCAGGATTAAAGAGTGCCGCTCGATGCGGGGTACCTTCGAGCTCGAGTGCTAGCGTTTCCGTGAAATGGTCGAGTCCTGCTTTCGTGCCGCAATACGCACTCCAACCTGAAATCGGACGTTTGGCCGCGCCAGACGTCACATGAATCAAATCGGTCGGCTTGTTGAAAGCGAGGACCGCGTTCGCCAATAGCATCGGTGCGAGTAGGTTGGCATGGACATGGGCCGTCACTTTCTTCCTATCCAACTGTCCGACACGATGAATCGGTTCGATCCATGCGGCATTTTGAACGAGAAGAATCGAATCGGCATTCTCTAAAAGGGAAGTGATGTCTCGAATGGCCGTTTCGATTCCTGAGACGTCTGAGAGGTCGATGGGTAATTGTTCATATGTGGCGTCTTCAGACTGTGAACGTGAGAGACCGATTACGTCATAATCTCGAGCTTGGAGTTCTTGGGCAATGGCACGACCGAGACCGCGTGATGCCCCGGTGACGAGTGCGAGTTTCATATATATTCCTCCTATTCGTGAATCGTTTTCCGAAAGCCGTAAAACGGACGGAATCGTAGTTTTTTGTAATATGTGTGCGAGGCTTGACTCGCTAGCATCTCAAGACGCGTGTCAGGATAGAGCGCATGGACATGTTGAAGAAGTTGTTCACCAAGACCTTGTTTTCGATAGGCGGAAGCGACCAATAATTCACAGACATACAAGCTGACTGTCGTATCGGTCAGTCCCCGTAAGTAGGCGACAATCTCTCCATTATCAGACTCCATGACATACGTGACGTTCGATTGACGCCACGCTTCACGGGTCAGCTCTTCCCGTTCGACGAGTTGAGTCCAGCCCTCCTCACGATTGAGCTGCTGGATGTGTTCAAAATCAGATGCGACATATGCACGGATCTTCATTCGATTCGCTCTCCCATCTGTGCTTCGATTTGCTTCATCACATCAAACGCGCCGTCTGATTGATTCGAACAAACGACCGAAATGACCTCAGGTTCTGGGTAATACCCGGAATGAAAGCTGACGCCCGGGTCATATCCCATCACATGGTACTTATAAATGTCTCCAGACGAATGATGCTGAATCCAAATCCCGTATCCATAACTCCCACCTCGTTCATTGACCGTCACATGTGGCGTGAGAAGAAGGGACGTGGAGGAGGCATAAAGAAGTCGATGTGAAAACAATGCCTCCCAAAAACGAGTCATATCTTGAACGGTCACATATGCTCCGCCATCTGCCCCGCCTTTGATTGGAATCGCATATTGATTCGTACGCCATGAGCCGTCCGAATGATCGATATAGCCGAGCGCCGTCTTGGCGGGTAAGGCATCGAGCGAGAAATATCCGGAGTCGCTCATGTTGGCAGGTTGAAAAATCGACTGTTCGACGTAATCGGTGAAAGATTGTCCGGTCACTTCTTCGACAATCAACCCTAACAGAATATACCCTGCATTATTGTAGGAGAATCGGGAACCTGGTTCATCTTTCATCGCTTTTTGTTGAAATAGCGGTAAAAAATCTCGTAGTTGTTGAAGTCGATACATCGGAACATCACGCCACAACGCTTCGAAGTCGTCAGAGACGGACTCATCAAAATAGTCAGGGATTCCGGACGTGTGGGTCAATAGCTGATGGATTGTAACTTTTGAGGATATGTAGGGCAGGTCGAATGTCTGAAACGAATCAAGTGAGGTCGAAAAAGAGAGTCGACCTTGTTCGACTAACTGACAAATGGCGATTGCTGTGAACAGTTTGCAACCAGAAGCGATTCCGAATCTCGTTTTGACTTCATGTTGAATCTGTTCCGAGCGATTAGCATAGCCAAGGGATTGATGGATGGACGTTTCTGGGTTGGTGACGGAATAGACACCAGAGAATGTTTCGTCCACTGTGAGATGCGTGATGTTTTGCAAAAGAACCTCCAAATGTTGAGTCATCAAGTACTTCGACTATATCACGTACATGCACAACATCCATAAATTTACTCAATATTCAAAAAAACATTTACCAAATAACAGGAATTAAAACAGGTGTCTGACCTCGAACGTGGTACGATATGGGCGAACAGAGAGGAAGTGTATTCAATGACGCTATTCTTTTTAGGGATACTCGTTGGATGTTTGATTGCTTTGTGGCTACATAAGCGTCAACGGCCACATCCACAGACGCTTTCGTTCATGCATTTCGGGAACCAAACGAAAGATGTCATCTATATTTTTGAAACGAAACCAGCATGGCGTTTTCGGTATATCAGTCCTTCTTTAGATTTGTATCTAGGGGAAGGGACCGTCATGCGTAGTTATTCGAATGCGCAGGAATGTTTCCGTAGAATCCATCCGGACGATCGACGATTGTTGCTAGACAAAGTGTTGGGGCGTGTCGACTATGAAGAAGCAATTCTTCAGCGGTGGCGGACGAATGAAGGGACTTATGTATGGTTCGAAGAGTATACGACCCCGATCTATGAGAACGGTGAGATTGTGGCGGTGCAAGGTGTGATTCGGAACATCGAGGCGGCCATGACAGAGCGTGAGCGTCTTCTGTATGAAAGTCGTCATGACAGTTTGACGGGTGTCTTCAATCGTCGGGCGTTTGAAGAGACAATCGGTCAAGCGGAAGGGATGAGAAACACCGGAATCATCGTACTCGATGTGAATGACTTGAAAGTCATGAACGATCAAAAAGGACACTCTGCCGGTGATTGTTTATTGAAGCGTGTCGGTAACCTCCTTCAAACCATCGAGTCCTCTGTCTATCGGATTGGAGGAGACGAGTTCGTCTTGTTTCTTCAGATGATGTCAGAAGAAGCATGCGAGAAGATGGTTCATGAGATCGAAACGACATGCCGAGAAGAGGAAATCTCAGTGGCCATCGGGTTGGCTTGGGCATCTCATCCAGAATCAATCGAAGTACTCTGGCAAGAAGCAGATGACGCAATGTATGAACAAAAGCAGCAACAAAAAAGAGATCTTCTTGACGTCTAGTTCAAGAAAATCTCTTTTTCGTTAACTACTCGCTTCCTCTACTTCAGGTGGTTCTTCACCTAAGTTATTGAGATAACGTTCATATCGTGCGAGTCCATAGCGATAAGATGCCCAAATCAGAAGGGTCGTCACAGCAATGAGTCCAATCGTCAATGGAGCGAACCATCCGGAAACAATTCCATCCGCGTAGGCAAGTCCAATTGGTGAAAAGACGAGATAGACGAAAATCATCGAAGCGACAAGCAAGATTGAAGTCGATAACGCGTGACGCCATGGTTTGACTCGTCCGAGCTCGATTCGAATCGGATTCGCTTGGAGCATCGGTCGTACGCGAGCGAAGATGAGCATGATAGCCGTCTCGACGACGAAGAGGATTCCGTAAATGTGAATAAAGTTGATGCCGATTTCGACGTCGAACCATTGTTTCGTTCCCCACACGAGGAAATAGTAGGCGATGACGTGGAAAAAGACGACGGTCTTCGCGGCGATCGGCGGCACACGTTTGACGAGCATCCCGATTAAAACGATGACGAGAATCGGGATGTTGAAGAAACCGGTGAAGCGACGAATCAAATCCCACAAGCCATCTGGTGCATACATGAGATTCGGGGCGACAAAGAACGAGACGAGCGCCACGAACGTCCCGAACCATTTACTGACACGGATCAACTCTTGGTCAGAAGCATTCGGCTTGAACTTCGGTTTATAAATATCGAGGACGAAGAGCGTCGCGATACTATTCAAAAGCGAGTTGAACGAGCTGAACACGGCACCGAGCAAGACGGCGAGGAAAAAGCCCATGAGCCACATTGGGAGTAGCTCGGCAATCAAGCTCGGATACGCTAAATCGGCTTTCTCGACATTTGATCCATACAAATGGAAGGCGATGACGCCAGGCAAGAGCATAAAAATGGGAACGAGTAGTTTTAAATAACCTGTAAACAGTACTCCTTTTTGTCCCTCTGCCAAGTTTTTTGCGCCGAGAGCGCGTTGAATCACGTATTGATTGAGTGCCCAGTAGAACAAGTTTGCAAAAATCATCCCCGTGAAAATAGACAGAAACGGAACCGAATCGTTGGATGAGCCGATGGCGTTCAATTTTTCGGGATTCGTCGTCGCAATCGTCTTCATCCCGTCCAACAGATTCCCGTCACCTAATGCGAGGAATCCAAGCGTCGGAACGAGGAAGCCGATGATGATGAGACCGATTCCGTTTAGCGTGTCGGAAACGGCGACCGCGCGAAGCCCACCGAAGATGGCGTAAATCGCCCCAATGATTTCGATGAACCAGACGACAATCCAAAGGGACTGCTCGAAGCTAATCCCGAGAAGGGCAGGCACGTCGAATAGTTGGAGGACAGCTAATCCGCCAGAATAGAGCATGGACGGAATCGTGACACACATGTATCCGAGTAAGAACAATAAGACGGTCAATCGACGAACGTCCTCGTCATATCGTTGACTTAGAAATTCAGGGATGGTCGAGATCCCGATGCCAAGAAAACGCGGTAGTAAAAAAAGCGCCATGATGATGGCTGCAATCCCGGCCGTGACTTCCCAAGCCATTGCCGACATATTGCCGGCGAACGATTGACCGTTCAAACCAATCAATTGTTCAGCAGACAAGTTGGTCAACAGGAGCGAACCTGCGATGAAGACGCCCGTCAATCCGCGACCAGCCAAGAAATAATCATCGGCACTTTCGACTTTTCCTCGCGTCATGCGATATGAGACGTAGGCGACGAGTGCCATGAACAAAGCACCAGTCACGAGTATGTAGAGTACTTGCTGAATCGTCATAGAATCCCCTCACTTCTTACTTATGTTATATAATCTATTTGTAGAAAATACCCTAAAGTGTAAGAAAGTAGTCCTCCTATGTTGATGGAATGATAAAAAGTCATGGGCTAGGCATAAATTAATAAAGTTCTCAATGTGATCGATTAGAAATTCAATAGGGTGAATCGGTGGGAGGAATCTCTTTGAGGAAATGGATGATTGGAATATTATCTGTTGCAGTGGTAGCAGGTTATGTCATGTTTAGCGAAATCCTGAAAGAAGGAAACACGAGTGATTTGGCTGTGACCGAAAGCTTCCGACACATAGACGATTTAGCTACACGCTCGCCGGTCGTCATCGTCGGCAAAGTCAGCAGTCACCCGAGATCTTTTGAATATCATTCGGTTACTTTCTTTGAATCAGATATTCACGTGCAGCGTGTCTATCGAGACGTGAGTCATGAACTCAAGCAAACAGATACGATCACCCTCTTACAAAACGATATGGAAGAAGACCGGCTCGTCAGACAAGGAGAAAACGTTCTCTTGTATTTACAAAAATATGTAGGACCCGTGATTGAGAGCGCGTATCGAATTGTCGGTCTACAACAAGGACATTTCAAAGTGAATCGGGCGGGGACACTGACTTCGGTAGGAGAATCCAATCTGTATCAAGAAAGCAGGCGAAGTGCTGACTTGAGTAAACTAGAGACATTATTGAAAGACAACCCTTATATGGCAGAACAAAACGACGTGATGACGGATGAAGACATTGAAGCTTTTAACGAGACCCAAGAACGTCTATTAGAGGAATCTCATTAATATAACGAGTGAAAGCGGCGCTGACAAAATCAGCACCGCTTTTTCGTGTGAACTTTTATAAATGTCATAAAAACTGAAGCATGGACGTCGCGACCGTGAAATAGATGATGAGACCGAGGTTGTCCATCAGCGTCGTAATGAACGGTCCGGATGCGACAGCGGGGTCTAACTTCAGGCGATTGATGAGAAGCGGAACAATCGTGCCGATCATCGTGGCGACACTGAGTGCTGCAAAGATGGAGACCCCGACAATGAAGCCGATGAGCATGTTGTCATAAAGAATCGTGATGACCCCGAAAATGACAATCATACAAGCAATTCCTAAGATGATGCCCGTCCCGAGCTCGCGTCGAATCATCTTCATGACGTTCTTGCGATTGATTGTGCCAAGCGCAATCGAACGAACAGCTACGACAAGTGACTGGGTGGCTGCGTTCCCGGCAGACCCCATGACAAGTGGCATGAAGACAGCGAGGAGCACAATTGTTTCAAGCGTCTCTTCAAAACCACCGATTGTCGAAGCCGTAATCATCCCGAGAAACATGAGGCTGACAATCCACGGGGCGCGTTTTTTCGCCGCCTCGAACGGACTCATGTTGATATCGGACGACCCCTTCGTCGCGGAAAGTTCTTCAAAGTCTTCCGTCGTCTCGCGCTCGATGACGTCTAACACATCATCGACTGTGATGATGCCGAGTAGCTTTTGCTGATCGTCGATGACAGGAAGGGCCAATAAATCATACTTTTGGACAATCCGAGCCAAGTCTTCCTGGTCGGTCATGACGTTTGCCGAGATGACACGAAAACCCATGATGTCTTCGATTTTCGCCTCGAGCGGCGCGACAATCAAATCACGTAAAGAGACGACACCAACCAGTTGGTGCGCTTGGTCGACCACATATAAGTAATAAATCGTCTCAGCGTCTGGTCCGAGTTCACGCAACTCTTCTAAAGTCAGTCCGACGGTCTTGTTCGCTTGAAGGACGACGAACTCGGTCGTCATGAGCGCCCCGGCCGTCTCTTCCGGGTATTGCATCAAATCTTTGACTTCTTGTTCCTCGATATCGTCCATCTGCTCGAATAGTGTGTCCATGAACGCATCGGGTAGCTCCCGCATCAAATCGGCGGCGTTATCTGAATACATCTCATTTAAAATCCGGACAGCATACGGCTGAGGCGTTTCTTGGATGAATGTACATTGCTCTTCTAACGTCAGTTTTTCAAAAAGGTCAGTAAATATTTCAGGTGAGATTGTTCGATATACGAACGCGCGCTCATGCTGATTGAGTTCGATAAAATGATCAGCCTGTTCACCGGGGTGGAGGGAGAGGAAGAGGTCTTGAAAATCGACCGGGTCTCCCTTTTGAATCAATGTGCGAAGTGCCGCTTCATGTTCGTTGTATTCCATTTCTTCTATTTTCATATGCTCACATCCTGATCTTTCGCATTTTTCAAAAAAAGTTTTCCTTATTTTTTAGAAGGATTGTATTCATCATCCATACATCTCATTTCCCCTTGTCAGGGCGCCGATTTTTCATGCATTGTTTGTTCATTCACAAAGGTGAACATTTATACATAGCCATGTGGAATCACTAACAGGTGAAGTGCCGGATTAGACATTCGCAAATTTGGTAAAGTGATAAGGTAAGGGTAGTCACACACCCGAATCACAAGGAGGAAGCGAGATGATCTCAATGACGAATCAACCGATTTCACAAGATACGACGCTGAAACATCCGATTCATGTGTATTCAGAAATTGGAGAATTAAAAACGGTATTACTGAAACGACCGGGAAGGGAATTAGAAAACCTCACCCCGGAGTATTTAGAACGCCTCTTGTTCGATGATATTCCCCATTTGCCGGTCATTCAAAAAGAGCACGACTATTTTGCGAGTGCGCTCCAAAATCGCGGTGTGGAAGTCCTTTATCTCGAAAAATTAATGGCTGAGACATTGTCGCTCCCTGGTGTGCGCGAAAAGTTTGTCGCGGATATCTTATCGGAGTCGAAATCAAATATCAACGGCTCTTATGAAACGTTAAAAGAATATTTACTGGATTTTGATAATGAGATGTTGATTGAAACGGTGATGGCCGGTATCCGAAAATCGGAGATCAAGCCGGAGAAACGCCGACATTTACACGAAATGATTGAAGATACGTACCCCTTCTTTTTAGATCCTATGCCAAACCTCTATTTCACACGAGATCCGGCCGCCGCAATCGGTCATGGTCTCTCTATCAACCGAATGAAAGAACCGGCACGTCGCCGTGAATCACTCTTCACGCAATATATTATGCGCTATCACCCACGCTTTGCGAAACATGATGTTCCGATTTGGTCAGACCGCGACTATCGATTTGCGATGGAGGGCGGGGATGAGCTTGTCTTATCGAAAGAAGTCGTCGCCATCGGCATCTCTGAACGAACGACTGCGCAAGGAATCGAACGCGTCGCCCTCAATTTGCTCAAACATGGAGACAGCTTCAAAAAAGTCATCGCCATCGAAATTCCAAAATCACGCGCCTTCATGCATCTCGATACCGTCTTTACGATGGTCGACCATGATAAATTCACCATCCATCCGTTCATTCAAGGACCGGAAGGAAAGATGAATATTTTCGAACTTTCATTGAATGCAGAAGGTGAATTGCAGATCACGCAGCACAGTGATTTGTTGAACGTGTTAAAAGACGTCCTCGGCTTACAGGAAGCGACGTTGATTCCTTGTGGAGGCGGCGACCCGATCGCAGCGGCACGCGAACAGTGGAACGATGGATCGAATACGCTCGCCATCGCACCGGGTGTCGTGGTCACGTATGACCGGAACTACGTCTCGAATGAACTGCTCCGTAAAGAAGGCGTCGAAGTGATTGAAATCATGTCGAGTGAACTATCGCGCGGACGTGGGGGTCCACGTTGCATGAGTTGTCCGATTATCCGCCAAGACATCTAAATGTGATAAGGAGGAAGCAGTATGTCTACAACGTTCAATTTTGATTTGAAAGGTCGTCACTTTTTATCGTTAAACGAGTTTTCTGGTGAAGAAATCAATTATTTGATCGACTTGTCTGCTGCATTCAAACGTCAAAAGAAACAAGACATCCCACATCGGATTTGTGAAGGCAAAAACATTGCCTTACTCTTTGAAAAACCATCGACGCGGACGCGTTGTGCGTTCACGGTCGCCGCAATCGACTTAGGGATGCATCCTGAATATTTAGGCAAAAATGATATCCAGTTTGGGAAGAAAGAATCGGTGCGCGATACGGCCATCGTCCTCGGGCGCATGTTTGACGGCATTCAATTTCGAGGGTTCGCCCACGAGACGGTCGAAGGTCTCGCGAAAGATGCAGGGGTACCGGTTTGGAACGGATTGACCGACCTCTATCATCCGACACAAATCTTGGCCGACTTCTTGACGGTGAAAGAACAAAAAGGAAAATTGGCCGGAATCAAATTCGTGTACGTCGGCGACGGCCGGAACAACATGGGGAACACGCTATTGATCGGTGGCGCAAAAGTAGGGATGGATATGCGGATTTGCGCACCGAAATCACTTTGGCCATCTGACGAAATCGTTAATTATGCGAAATCGGTTGCTGCTGAAACAGGCGCTGTTATCACATTGACGGAGAGCATTGAAGAAGCGATGGACCAGGCAGACGTCGTCTACACGGATGTATGGGTGTCGATGGGCGAAGAGGCGGCCTTCGCAGAACGGATCGAATTGTTGCGACCATATCAAGTGAACATGGATATGCTTCAAAAGAGCGGCAACCCGGACATCATGTTCTTACACTGCCTCCCTGCCTTCCACGACTTAGAGACAGAGGTCGGTCGGGCGATTCATGAACAGTACGGATTGACAGAAATGGAAGTGACTGATGAGGTGTTCCGCAGTCGTCACTCGTTCGTATTTGATGAAGCGGAAAACCGGATGCATACGATCAAGGCGGTAATGGCGGCAACGCTCACGGAGACACGCGAATGGCTTGAACGTTGACGGCGGAGGGGAACTTCCCCTCCCGTTTCAAAATAAGCGAAAGGGATGAGTAGAATGTCTACGAAGTTGGAGCATGACTCAGGTGGTTCGGCTGGAGTACATCCTGACAAGCAAGACAAGCGATTAGGTCTCGGAGCGTTGACGGCACTTGTCGTTGGATCGATGATTGGCGGTGGCGCCTTCAACTTGGCCGCCGATTTAGCGCAAGGCGCGAACGCGGGTGCCATTCTCATCGGGTGGGTCATCACGGGAATCGGGATTATCGCGCTCGGTCTCAGTTTTCAAAATCTGACGATGCGCCGCCCTGATTTGGATGGTGGTGTCTATAGCTATGCCCGTGCCGGTTTCGGTTCGTTCGTCGGATTCAACTCGGCCTGGGGATACTGGTTATCTGCCTGGCTCGGAAACGTGGCGTATGCCACACTGCTGTTCAGTTCGGTCGGCTATTTCTTCCCGGTTTTTGAAGGGGGACAAAATATTGCCTCCATCGTCGGGGCCTCCATCATGCTCTGGCTCGTACACACGCTCATTCTTCGTGGGGTGCATGAGGCGTCGATGATCAACATTGTCACCACGATTGCCAAGCTCGTTCCGATTTTTGCATTCATTACGATTACGTTGTTCTTCTTCAATCTCGAAAACTTCACCTTCGATTTTTGGGGACAAGGCGGCTTCTCATGGGGAAGTGTTCGCGACCAGGTCGTCTCGACGATGCTTGTCACGCTGTGGGTATTCATCGGTGTCGAGGGGGCAGTCGTTCTCTCGGGTCGTGCTCGGAAGCGTTCTGACGTCGGAAAGGCAACTGTCATCGGGTTACTCGGGACACTCGTCATCTATCTGCTCATCTCTGTCATGTCGCTCGGCCTCATGACACCGGAAAACGTAGCGAACGCCTCGCAACCGGCGATGGCTTACTTGCTCGAGTCGGCAGTCGGTCCTTGGGGCGCAATGCTCATCAACGGTGGACTCGTCATTTCCGTACTCGGGGCATGGCTCGGTTGGACGCTCCTCGCGGCTGAGATTCCGTTTGTTGCTGCGAAAGACGGTGTGTTCCCGAAATGGTTCACGAAAGAGAATAAAAATCAGGCACCTGTCAACGCACTTTGGTTAACAAACGGGTTGATCCAGCTCTTCCTCTTTACCTTCTTGATTTCAGATGCCGCCTATAATTTTGCGTTCTCCCTCGCTTCAAGTGCCATTTTGATCCCGTATGTATTCTCGGCATTTTACCAAGTGAAGGTATCGAAAAATGGAATCGGTTATAGCGCCGGTGAACGGAGAACACGCGATTTGACGATTGGATTGGTCGCTTCCATTTACGGATTGTGGCTCATCTATGCGGCAGGAATCGATTATTTACTGCTCACGACCCTTCTATACGCACCAGGAACACTTCTCTACATGAAAGCGCAACGTGAAAATGGCATCAAGTCACTCAACAAAACGGAATGGTTGGTCGCCGGAGTGTTGACCGCACTCGCCATTTTCGCAGTCGTACGCATACTATCTGGTAATATCTCAGTCATCTGATCGGGGGTATCGATATGGAGAAAAAACGTGTGGTCATCGCCCTAGGCGGAAATGCGATTCAACAAGGTAAAGATGCGACAGCGGAAGCACAAATGCGAGCGGTCGAGGCGACGGCAGAATCTCTCGCAGCACTGATTGCAGAAGGGGTCGACGTCATCATCACACACGGGAACGGTCCGCAAGTCGGAAATTTAATGTTACAACAAGCCGCATCAGACAGTCCGGCTACGCCGGCGATGCCCCTTGATGTATGTGGTGCGATGACGCAAGGAATGATTGGATACTGGTTTGAAAATGCGCTGACGAAAGCACTGCGTGCGCGCGGTCTTGAACGAGATGTGGCTTCGCTCGTCACACGAAGCGTGGTCGATCCGAATGATAGTGCGTTTCATCATCCATCGAAGCCGATCGGTCCGTTTTATACGGAAGAAGAGGCACTTCATCTCGAACGGACGACGGGTTACGTATTCAAAGAAGATGCAGGTCGTGGATACCGTCGTGTCGTCCCGAGCCCGGTCCCGATGAAAATCGCGGAACACGCCGTCATCCGAACGCTCGTTGAAGCGGGGCACATCGTCGTCGCCTCCGGTGGCGGTGGTATTCCGGTCATGGAGACGACTGAAGGGTATGTCGGAATCGAGGCGGTCATCGATAAAGACTTTGCGGCTGCAAAACTCGCGGACCTCGTCAACGCAGACGTATTGCTCATCCTGACTGCGGTCGAACATGTGTATGTCAACTTCGGGAAGCCAGATGAGACGGCGCTCCAGGAGACCTCAAAAGAACAGATGGAGACGTATATCGCCGAAGGACAGTTCGCTCCAGGCAGCATGTTACCAAAAGTAAGAGCGGCACTACAGTTCGCAGAATCCGGCACGAACCGGGTCGCCATCATCACGTCACTCGACCAGGCGCTAGCTGCCATTTATGGGGATGCCGGAACACGCGTCCGTTTGGCTCCATCCCTCCAACAATAAGAATGTGTCGCAAACGTGAAACGTTTGCGACTTTTTGTTTTCTGTCCCGATTCAAGGGGAAGGAATGTTGTATGCCAAAAATGAGATTGCTATCATATTCAGTGTAAACGTTTGCACTAATTTCAGGAAGGAAGTGACGGAGAGCGGAAACGCTCGAGTGTATGCGCCTATTCGAAGAAAATCATGTATATCAGTCATGGATGAGACCGAAAGCAAGAGAAGAGGCAATCGTGCAAGGAAGCTGTTATCGCTTCACCGTATTGACGAGTCAGTTAATTCGGATGGAGTATGCAGAAGACGGGATTTTTGAAGACCGTGCCACCCAAGTGGCGTGGAATCGAGAATTTGACGTTCCACAATTTCGAGTGATTGAAGATGAGGCAGAGCTCCAAATCATCACGGAACACGTTCACTTATATTATACGAAAGGACCGTTCGCACCGAACACGCTCTATGTGGACGTGAAAGGGAACTTCAGTACGTATTACAGCCGCTACATGTTCAACGGTCCCGAGCGGACGCTGAAAGGGACGGCGCGGACGCTCGACCATGTGGACGGGGCGACGGAGTTAGAAGAAGGGATCCTTTCGAAACAAGGGTATGCGATCATTGATGATTCGTCCTCGTTTTTGATGACGGATGATTGCTTCGTCGAGCCGAGACGAAAAGGAATTCATGACATTTACTACTTCGGATATGGCCATGACTATAAACAGGCACTTCGAGATTTTTACACGTTGACGGGCCCGACGCCGATGCTTCCTCGTAAAGCGCTCGGAAACTGGTGGAGTCGCTACTGGCGATACGACGAAAAAGAATATAAGGCGCTGATGCGCCGCTTCAAATCCGAAGACGTCCCGTTCTCGGTCAGCGTCATCGATATGGACTGGCACGTGACAGACATCCCGGAAGAGTATGGGAGTGGCTGGACGGGCTATTCGTGGAATAGAAACTTATTCCCTGAACCGAAGCGATTCCTCAAATGGTTAAAAGACGAGGGGATGATGGTGACATTGAACTTACACCCCGCTGACGGGGTCCGTGCGTTTGAAGACCAGTATGCGGCGATGGCTGAGGCGATGGGGGTCGATCCGGAATCGGGTGACCGAATCCCGTTCGATTTTTCGGACAAGCGATTCATTCAAGCGTATTTCGAACAGATGCATCACCCGCATGAAGCAGACGGCGTTGATTTTTGGTGGATCGACTGGCAACAAGGGTCGACGTCGAAGATGGAAGGACTCGATCCGTTATGGATGTTAAATCATTATCATGCCATCGATATCGCCCGTGACGGCAAACGCCCGCTCATTTTTTCTCGTTACGCTGGGCCAGGGAGCCACCGTTACCCGGTCGGATTCTCAGGGGACACAATCATCTCTTGGGCATCACTCGCCTTCCAGCCGTATTTCACGGCAACAGCGACGAACATTGGTTATGGATGGTGGAGTCATGACATCGGAGGGCATCATCGTGGTAAAAAAGACGATGAGCTCGCGGCACGTTGGGTCGCATACGGAGTGTTCAGTCCAATCATGCGCCTCCACTCGACGTTCAGCACGTTCAACGGAAAAGAGCCTTGGCGTTTCGGAATCGAAGCCGAACAGTCGATGAAGCGATTCTTACGCCTGCGTCATCAACTCATTCCTTATTTGTATACGATGAACTATCGGAACCATGCAGAAGCGTTGCCACTCGTGTTACCGATGTATATCGAACATCCCGATGATGAAGCGGCTTATCAGGTGCCGAATCAGTTTTATTTCGGAAGTGAACTCATCGTCTCCCCGATTGTCACACCAATGGACCGACAGCTCCATGTCGCGGGTGCGAACGTGTGGTTGCCGAAAGGGCAATGGTTCGATTTCTTCACGGGTCATCGTTATGAAGGCGACAAGTCGATTCGTGTGTTCCGTGGACTCGAAGGGCAACCGGTCTTCGCCAAAGCGGGTGCCATCATTCCAATGATGCCGCATGAACCGCATGCGAACGAAACGGGGAACCCGAGCGAGCTAGAAGTACTCGTCTTTCCAGGTGCCTCGAACACGTTCACGATGTACGAAGATGACGGGGAAAGCCGTGATTATGAGACGGGGGCGTCACTCGAAACGACGTTCACGCTCGATTGGGAAGCGCGTACGCTTCACATCGAGACATCAGGTGATTTGACACTCGTCCCGGCGAATCGGACGTTGACGATTCTTGTCCGGGGGGTCGTCGGAGAAGGGGACTATGATGCGGAGACGCAGACGTTACACATCCCACTCGGTGAATGGAAACGGGAGCAGACCGTGACGCTTCCGGTCGATCTGACACAAAACGCACATCGACTCGACCGTCTCTATCGGTTCTTAGACCGCGCCGAAATCGCTTATGACTTAAAAGATCGTCTGTATCAGATGGCGACCACGAAGACGCGTCTCGAGGCATGGCTGTTTGACCTCCATGCGTTAGAGCTCGATCGTGATTTACAGGACGCGCTATTGGAACTGATGTTGGACTGAAAAAGGGGGGAGACCCCCTTTTGTCATGTCAGAAAACTGTTGGATTTAGAAAGCGCTTTCAATAAAAATCCCACTATACTGAAGATAGAAGAATAGAAATGAGGGGATGAACATGCGACACATGTGGACGATTGACGATTTACGGCAGTTGACGCTGTTTGAGACATGTCCGAGTCGAGCACTTGAACAGTTGATTCTGCACGTCTATTGCCGGACGTATCGGAAAGGACAACTGTTGTTCTTGGAAGGGGATCCGCGTGAGCGTGTGTATTTCTTGATGAGCGGTTATATCAAACTCGAACGGATGAATGAGAATGCGACCCATCATTACGCCGATTACGTGAAACCGAATCAATTTTTCCCATACAACGGTTTATTCACAGGGGAAGACTATCGTCATACGGCTGAAGCGGTGACGGACATTGAGGTCATCTACATCCCGACGGATCGCTTTGAGCGGTTCGTGTCCACGCAGTCGAGCATGCTGCTCTATATCATTGGCCAGATGAATCGTATTCTTGATTTGCATGAAAGGCGTGTCCAAGAAATCATCACGCCGAGTGCGAAAGAGCGTGTCATCAATACGCTCCATTTCTTGATTGAAGATTTAGGGGAACCGGACGAACAAGGTGTTCGCGTCCGATGCCCATTCACCGCAATCGAACTTTCTCGTCTGTCCGGTACGTCTAGGGAGACGGTCTCGACGATTTTAGCCAAGCTTCGAAAAGAAGAGATACTTCGCATCGACGCCCATCAACTTGTGATCGGGCATCCTGAATATTTTGAACAAGACATCGACTGACGCCACTCGGATGAGGGCGTCTTTTACATGTTCGTACGAGCGGAGCGTTCGCTTCAACACGTGGCATATTGTATAATTAGTGATGAATCTCACAAAGCAATGGAATTGTAAATAGAGAAAGGATGAATGCAGTGAAACGACTGCAAGCCCTTGCTTTCGCCGAAAGGGGTCACATCATCGGACTCGTGTTATCCGCGGTCATGATTGGACTATCGATTTTGGCGCAAGCGTATTTAATCGTCGACATCGTCGACCGAATCTTTTTAAAGGATGAATCATTCGAAGCCATCCTTCCGGCTTTGCTATGGCTCGTCGTTGCCTTATTGGCACGAGCGCTTTTTGGATACGTGTCAGGACGCATCGGTGCGAGTTTATCCGTAAAGGCGAAACAGACGTTACGCCTTCAACTGTTGGAACGGTACGCCACGAGTCCGGTCGAGTCATCTTTGACAGGACAATCAGGTAAAAAGGTCAGTGTGTTCATGGATGCTGTCGACGAGGTGGACGCTTACTTCAGTCAATATTGGCCGCAAGTCATCCAAACATCGATCATCCCGCTCCTCATTTTGGTTGTCGTCTTCAGCCAACACTGGATTTCAGGAGTCATCATGATGGTCACTGCACCGTTCATTCCACTGTTCTTCATCATCATTGGGATTGCGACCCAGAAAAAATCAGAAGAACAGATGGAGAAGATGAATCAATTTTCCGGTAAGTTTTTAGATGTCTTACAAGGATTGACGACGCTCAAGCTTTACAATCGCACGGAGCAAGAAGCGAAGGCGATTGAGAAGAGCAGCCTCGACTTTCGAGATGCGACGATGGTCGTTTTAAAGACGGCGTTCTTATCGGGACTTATGCTCGAGTTCATCTCGATGCTCAGTACCGGTGTCGTCGCGTTAGAAGTCGCCTTACAAATGGTCGTCTGGGAGAACCTCACGTTCTTCTCTGGCTTTTTGATTCTCGTATTGGCGCCAGAGTATTATTTGGCGATTAAAGATTTAGGAAGTGCCTTCCATACAGGGCGTGGAAGTATGGGCGCAGCCGACCGAATTTTTGAGGTATTAGACGCCCCCGATGACCGCATCGAATGGGGAACGAAGTCACTTGGTTCACGAACACCAAACCTTGAACTCGAAGACGTCACCTTCGAATATGCAGGCGGACGCTTTGCGCTTCAACCGTTGAGCGGTCGGATTCCGTCCGGCACTCACCTGGCCTTAGTTGGTGCGAGCGGTTCCGGGAAGACGACAGTACTGAATGTCATCTCCGGACTGCTACAGGTGAAATCGGGACGTGTCCTCGTGGATAGTGAACCACTTCAGTCGTTTGACGAGTCTGCCTGGTACGGAAACATTTCCTATATCTCACAAACCCCTTATCTATTCGCAGGGACACTTGCCGATAACATCTCCTTAGGCGAAGAGACTGATGAGCTCGCATTACGGGAAGCGGTCGATGCGGCAGGACTGTCTGAGGTGATTGATCAATTACCGAACGGGATTTGGACGGAACTTGGAGAAGGTGGATTTGGTCTATCGGGTGGGGAACGACAACGTCTCGCGCTCGCCCGGGCCTTCTTTAAACGACCAGGAATCCTTTTATTCGATGAGCCGACGACCGGTCTCGATTTGAAGACCGAGCAGATTGTGAGACGTTCAATCGCTGAGTTGTCGAAAGAGGCAACGTTGATCACGGTGGCACACCGTCTGCATACAATCAAAGAGGCAGATATGATTTGGTTTATGGAGGATGGGAAGCGAATCGCAGAAGGGACGCATGACGCGTTGCTCGCCGTCCCAGAGTATGCGGAACTGTTTGCGCTTCAGAAAGGGGTGAGCCGATGAACTCGCTTTGGACGATTACAAAATGGATGATACGCGAGAAGAAAGATATCCTTCTCTCCATCTTCTTTGGATATGCAGCCGGGATTGCGGCGGTCGCCCTGTTTGCAGCAAGCGGATACCTCGTCTCAAGGGCAGGGCTTGTTCCGCCACTGTATGCACTCATGGTACCCGTCGTTCTCATCAAACTGTTCGGAGTCATTCGGGCAGGAAGTCGTTATCGGGAGCGCCTCGCGTCACACCGGGCGACGTTTACGATATTGAGCGAGCTGCGTGTCCGCTTTTATCGACAACTTGAACCGCTCGTCCCCTCGATTTTTGCGAAATATCGGAGTGGGGATTTGCTTGCACGTGTCGTCGGAGATGTGGAGAGCCTACAAAACTATTTTCTCCGCGTATTCTATCCGCCGATTATACTCGTGCTCGTGTTCTTAAGTACGATCTTCTTTGTGACGTTCTTCTCGTTCGCGGTCAGTCTATGGATCTTACTCGGTGTGCTCGTCACCGGATTTTTGATTCCACTCGGATTTGCTCGAATTCGCGCTCGTCATGACGAGACGATTCGTGCATTGCGCGGGGATGTATCGATTCAGTTGACCGAGATGATGTACGGATATCGAGATTTAAAACTACATCATCAACTCGACCGTACGAAGCAAGCCGTCTATTCGCGCAGCGAACGCTACATGGAAGCGGAGCGGAAAGATGCGACGAACCAATTTTTCAACTCCGCGCTCGTCGTCGCCGCCTCTTTACTCGTTTCATGGGGCGTCTTGGCAATCGGTGCCTATCAAGTCGTAGATGGAGATTTGAACGGGCTCTTCTTGGCGATGCTCATCATGATGTCGCTCACAGCGTTTGAGAACACGACACCGATGGCTGTATTCCCGGGACACTTTGCAGACAGCAAACAAGCCGCCGATCGATTATTTGAAGTGATGGAGCCGAGTGAAACGATTGAGGCGCTCGAAGCGAAACGTCAGGATGTGACGTTCACGGCATCGCCATCCATCTCATTTGAGCATGTTCGTTATCGCTATCCGGATACGTATCGGGACGTGATTGACGATGTGTCGTTACACATCCCGAGCGGTTCGAAGACGGTCATCGTTGGACCGAGCGGCTCTGGGAAGTCGACGTTGCTCCAACTGTTGTTGGCATTTGTCCGGACAGAAGACGGGACGATCCGACTCGATCAAGACAACTTGAATGACATGAAACAGACTGCGATCTGGCAACATGCGAGTGTCGTCTTGCAAGACAATCACTTCTTTTACGGAACCGTACGGGAGAACCTGGCACTGGCTGGTGACTTTACCGATGAAGAGATGCTTGTGGCGCTTGAACGTGTCCGTTTATCGTTTTCACTCGATGAGCCGGTCCTTGAGAAAGGAGCGAACTTGTCAGGTGGAGAACGTCAACGGTTAGCGATTGCACGAGCCCTTCTCAAAAACGGGCTGATCTGGTTGCTCGATGAACCTACTTCAGCGCTTGATGCAGGAACGGAAGCGCATGTCTTTTCTGAACTAGTGAATCAGGCTGGGGCAGGGACGCTCATCCTTGTCAGTCATCGCTTGACGGGACTCGAAGCCTTCGATCAAATCATCGTGATGGAAGCCGGACGAATCGTTGAAGTGGGATCATATGAGGAATTGATGATGAAACGTGGCATGTTCTACGAATTGAAACAAATCGAACAAGAAGTGTTCGCATAACAAAAAGACGAGCAGCCCCGTCGGTGGGCTGCTCGTCTTGTTTTTGGCAAATATGGGTGCAACAAATGGGGGTTGTCGCAGCAATGCTTTCAAAAAGAGTGTCGTGGAGGGGAATCCACGTGACGTGGTTGGTTTGGGGAACGTGCACGTCAAGCTTTTAGGAAGCTACATCTAGAGTATAGTTGATAACGATTCTCATTGTCAATGAGAATACCGAAAAAAATATCCATACGTGCGAACACGTATGGATGGGGTCTCAAATTAGTTCGAGGCCACGCCTTTTTGAACCGTGAATCGAATGAGACTGAACAAGTATCTCGTGAAGAAGAGCGCGAACGCATAAAATAGCGCGATGAACGGTGACTGGAGGTCGATTCCAGGAATGTTCATCAAAAACTCTAAGACGAGAATCGATAGCAAGAATACGTAAAGAGCAGCGTCTAAATAAAGTGGCATGAGACGACCTCGCTGATGCCAGAACGTACGAATCAATGGTGCGACCGTCATTCCGATGATCCGTTCGGCAAAACCGATACTGAGTACGGCAATCAAGAAAGATGGGACGGTGTTAAATGCCACTAAATCTGAGAACACGAGTCCTGAAATGAGTAAGAGTGGGCCGATGACGATCATCATCGAGAGCGACGTACGGAAGAAAATCCATAAGTTTTGTTGAATCGAACGAATTCCCCCGAGTGCCGATTGTTGAAGCGTCTTCCCACGTTTATAGTCAATCGCGAACGAGCTGATAAACATAATTCCAAACAAAGATAACAAAACTGACATGGACGATGTTTCCCCTTTTCTGAATAAATCCTGATGTACCAACCTGAACCAAAGTCTAGCCTAGTTTAACGATTCGTTTCGAGAAAGTAAAGCGAGAAAACATGCCCAAGTGTGAAGTGTTCAATCGATTAAGAAGCTAAGATGAAGCGATTTCGTCCAGACTCTTTTGCGTGATATAACGCTTCGTCTGCGTGCTTCAATACACTGTCGATTTCAATATCGTTCGAATGGCAGGCTCCTAGTGAAACGGTGATGTGTAGCGTACCTGCGCTCGTTTCGAACGGGAACGACGAAACCTTTTCTCGGATAGATTCTGCGAGGCGAGACACTTCATCCCGCGTAGCGTGTGGCATGACGATTAAAAATTCTTCTCCACCGAAGCGACCGACCAGATGTCGCTCTTCACTTTCGTTGACGAGCAGCATACCGAGTTCACGTAACACGTCATCACCGACGTCGTGCCCGTACGTGTCGTTCACTCGTTTAAAGTGATCAATATCGACTAAGATTAACGCATATTCTTCTGCTTCGACCGTCAAGTTGGCCATCGCTTCATTCAACAGGCGACGGTTGGCAATTCCGGTGAGCGCATCTGTACGCGCAAGCTGTTGTTGATGTTGGACGTTCTCAAAGTGACGGCGCAATTCGAGCAATAACCGATAGGCGGCACAAGCTCCACCATAAGACATTAACGTGTAGACGATTAGGACGGGATAGAATAGATTGAGCGGCAGTGCAGCATAGATGGCTGCCCCGAAGATGGCGATGCTGATAGTTGTAAAAATAAGTAGGGTAGAACGCGTGTTATTCAAACGTTTCCGTAAAATGCCTGTCGTTCCGACTAGTATAACCATTGTCGCAATAGCAAGATATAGGCCAATCATGGCGCCGTCGGTTAAGAGTACAACGATAAATCGGCCGGTTAATAAAATGATTCCGGCGACGGCACCGCTCACCCACCCACCGAATAGAACGGCAAGCATAATTGGGATGGCACGTAAGTCAATCAGTACGCCTTCAAGTGGCAAAGCGTTGCCTAAGAGGAGTAGAGCAATCAATCCAGTCTGTACACCGAGCAAGACTCTGCCCTTTAACGGAGATTGTGGTGTCAGACGAGGGCGATTACGGAACGGTAAAAAGGAAATCGTGAAGAGCGTGAACAAGATACACAGGTTGATAAAGAATGCATTGACGATTGTGAGCATCGAAGCTCCTCCTTATCCTGTATGGAAATATTTAGTTTTAGTATAAATCATCTTGTCGGAAACAGGTAGGATTAACCTGCGACCAAAAATATAAGTACTTCTGATTAGAATTCAAGTTAAATCCCAATCATTCCTTTTCGGTTTCACAGACATGTTTCAACTTTTAGAACTTTCGTTATCGAAAATCGAAAGTTTGGTATGATAAGAGAAAAGGAGGACTGTCCGTGCGTTACTGGGATCATTTTAAGCGAGCGTTTATTCCGATTGCGCTCATTTTGATTGGATTAGCGATCTTTTATACTTTATCGGCTAGAGATAACATGGTGTTGACGCTTTTAGGGGCTGCGATTGTAGGAGTCATCTTATTTTTAGTGATGCGTCATGTGAACCAAGTCGAAGAAGACTAAAACGAGAACACATTTTGTGGTTCTCGTTTTTTGTTGTCTTGCGACTTTTTTGGGTACACTACAAAGTAAGGAGGGATTTTTTATGGCAAAAGCTACATTTGCGGGAGGCTGTTTTTGGTGCATGGTCAAACCGTTTCATAAATATGAGGGGGTCGAACGTGTCATTTCCGGATACACGGGAGGACATGTCGATAACCCGACGTATCAACAAGTCTGTTCAGAGACGACGGGACATTTAGAGGCGGTCGAGATCACGTTCGACCCTGAGGTCATCTCGTATGAGGAGTTGCTCCGTATCTATTGGCGTCAAATCGACCCGACAGATGGTGGAGGACAATTCAATGACCGAGGCGAATCATATCGTCCGGCCATCTTCTATCATTCAGAAGAACAAAGGGACGCAGCGGAGCGCTCGAAACAAGAAGTGGAAGACTCCGGACGATTTGATCGTCCGATTGAAGTCGACATCCGCCCTGCGAAAACGTTCTGGGAAGCGGAAGATTACCATCAGGACTATTATAAAAAGAATCCGTTCCGCTACGAGATGTATCGGGTCGGGTCTGGTCGTGCGAAATTCATTAAAGAAGCTTGGAGTGATCGAAAGAAGCAACAGGCACTCCGTGAGCGTTTGACGCCGATGCAATATAAAGTCACGCAAGAAAACGGAACAGAGCCGCCGTTTCAAAATGAATACTGGGACGAAGAACGTGAAGGATTGTACGTCGACATCGTCGATGGAACGCCACTGTTCACATCTCATGATAAGTTCCAGTCAAACTGTGGGTGGCCGAGCTTCTCACGTCCGATTGAAGAGAAACGAGTCGATTTGAACATGGACACGACGCACCATATGGTGCGGACGGAAGTCCGTTCAAAACAAGGTGACAGTCACCTCGGTCACGTCTTTGATGACGGACCGAAAGAGCTCGGCGGTTTACGCTATTGCATCAACTCGGCCGCTCTCCAATTCATCCCTGTAGAAAAGCTTGAGGAAGCTGGGTACGGGGAATATAAACACTTATTCAACAAGTGAAGGGGAGAGTCGTATGTTCACAGCCGTCAAACAACAAATTCGGTGCGAAACGATTGGGACCGTCCTTGATTTTTACGACCAGTCGATTCGACATCTTTCGGAAGAAGCGAGACAAGAGAAGTACGCCAAAATGAGTTCGAGCCCGTTCTCGTTCTTTCGAGGGAGCTCACACTTGTTCTATTACGACTTTGCGAAAGTCCCCATCGCGTTTGACACAGGTCCCGACCACCCGACGTTCATTCAAGGAGACTTGCACTTTGAGAATTTCGGTGTGTTCGAGGACGGGGCTGGTACGATCATTTATGACGTAAACGACTTTGACGAGGCGTATATCGGCTCCTATCTGTTCGACTTATTGCGGATGGCGGTCTCTGTCGATTTGTTCGCGGCCGAATCAGGGTTTGACGGTAAAGCGGCCATCGAGGCATTTGCACGCTCGTATGCAGAGGCGATTGAGAAGCATGCGAACGGAAAAAGTGAACATATTCAATTTACAAAAGAGAATACGTGTAAAGCTGTGAAGAAAGTCATTAAAAAGGCGGAGAAAAAGAAAGACGAATTTATGTCCGAACGGACGGAAGTACGGGACGAAGAACGTTATTTTTCAACGAGTGACGACTTACTTGCCGTTTCACCTGAAGTACGAGACAAAATCGAGGCGGCCTGGGAAGATTATTTATCTTCTTTGTCGGATGAGCATCGTCATCATGCCGATCATTATGAAATCAAAGATATCGCCATCAAGCTACAAAGCGGTACGGCCTCTATCGGTCTAGAGCGTTATTATATTTTGATTGAAGGGGCCGATCAAGAGCACGATGAAGATGTCATTTTAGAGATGAAACAGGCACAGTCCGCCGTTCCATCGCTATTTCTGCCGACACATCCACTATTTGAGAATGGATTGTCGCACCAAGGGGCGCGTGTCGTTGCAGCGCAGCGGGCGATGGTCCACAGTCGTGACCCTTATCTCGGTTATTTGACGATTGATGGGAAAGAGTATTATGTCAGACAGCGTTCACCGTACAAACGAAAAGTGAAGGCGAAGCATATGAAAGACGAGACGTCACTCATTGAGACGTTGAAAGTGCAAGCACAAATTACAGCGAAGATTCACGCGCGGGCCGATGCGACGTCTAACGTGCTGGATTATACGGCGAGTGAACGAATTGCCTCGGCTATCGGGGACTCCCCATCGTTATTCATTCGGCAGTTGTCGAGATGGGCCGATTTTTATGCAAATCAAGTCCGCTTTGATTACGATGCCTTTTTAAATTGGGTTGAATCAAGGAAACGTTGAGGATACTTGCGAATCGAAGGGGAAATCCTGCACAATGGAAGCGTAAAGGATGTGTAAGGACCATGATTACAGAACAACAAGTTATCGCCCAGATGCGTCAGGTGATGACACAGATTGAGTCGTCGACGGGCGAAGTACAAAAGCGTCATTTGGCAAAGTTGATGGGCTTTTGCGAACTACTATTAGCGGAGACGTCTGAAGTGAAAGGTGTCAGTACGCCACAAATGACGACACCGGCGAGTGAGGAAAAACCTCCGCTTGATCGTCAGATGGCCGCTTTTCTCGGGATTCCTATGGAAGAAGACGAACAACCGAAATCCGATTCATTGCTTGATTTTTGAACCACATGTGTATCGCATGTGGTTTTTTTGTGGAATCACTTTCATTGACTTAAATACCTTAGGGGGTATAATGGGTGTAAGAAATGAAAAGCAAATGGAGGCGTGAATATGTTGGACTTTCTTTTTGTGGCGGTCGTTATTGGAATCGTATATTTTTGGTGGAGTCGTCGAAACAATGTGAAAACGGTCTCAACGGACGACTTGAAACGAAGAATCGCGGAAGAGCGGAACATTCAACTGTTGGACGTGCGTGAGCCGCATGAATACCGCGGGGGACATATCAAGCAGGCGAAAAACGTACCTTTATCCGGATTCGGTAATGCTCAAGCGAAATATCCGAAAGAAAAGGAGCGTCCTGTCTATGTCATCTGTCAGAGCGGGATGCGTAGCCAACGCGCGGCAGCGATGCTGAAGAGTGCCGGATATACCGACGTCTATTCTGTAAAAGGCGGAATGAACTTCTGGCGTGGATAATAGATGCGACTGAACGAATCGGTTCAGTCGTTTTTTTGTCACCACGTTTTCTCTTTTGCATTTTCGGGGATTCTGCTACGGTAGGGAGAGAGTGAAAGAGAGGGGATCAATCCAATGGCAGTGATTTTATTTGATATCGATGGCACGTTAGTAGATACGACCGGACCGATGGCGAAGGCGATTCATGAGGCACTCGAGGAGCTTCCTCATCTTCCGAAACCGAGTGAAGAGGCGGTCCGCTCAGGATACGGCTTGGCAGGAAATGCGTTTTGGGAGCATGTCATCCCAGAGGCGACACTTGAAGAGATTCGTCTCATCCGTAGATTGCGCCACACGACGCTCGAGAAGACGATGGAAGGGCAGAACGTCTTGTTTGACGGAATTCGTGAGATGTTGGAGACGCTTCACGAGCAAGGACATACGTTGACGACGGCGAGTAACTGTGGCGTTCACTACATGAACTTGATTTTAGATACGCAACAGATTCGTTCCTATATGACGGCACCGGAATGCTTAGAGTCTGTTGGAGGCGAGAAGAAGGCAGATATTCTGACAGCACACCGTGTTCGTCACGGTGAGGCGGATTATATGATGGTCGGCGATCGCAAATCGGATGTCGAGGCAGCGCGGGCACATGACTTCCCGGTCGTTTTGACAGGGTTCGGATTCGGAAATGAAGAAGAGTGGGCGCTTGCGGATCACGTTATCCAATCGCCAAACGATCTAGTCGAATGGGTCAACCGATAAGAAAAGGCTTGTCGCACGTGCGACAAGCCTTTTTGTATGCCTATTCTTACAACCCGAGTGAGATGTATTTGACTTCTAAAAATTCTTCGATGCCGTGATGACCACCTTCACGCCCGAGTCCACTTTCTTTCCAACCACCGAACGGCGCTTGAGGAGTTGAAGGAAGACCGTCGTTCACACCGACGATTCCATACTCTAACGACTCCGCTAAATAGACGGCTTCGTTGATGTCTTGCGTGAACAAGTAAGCAGCTAAGCCGAACGGCGTATTGTTCGCCCGTTTGATCACTTCGTCGAGTGAATCGAATGTCGCGATCGGGGCGACCGGACCAAATGTCTCTTCATTCATGCAGAGCATGTCTTCATTCGCATAACGGATGACTGCTGGACGGATGAAGAGGCCTTCTAATACTTCGCCACCATACACTTCACCGCCGCGAATTTGAGCGTCCTCGATATGCTTTTCGACTTTACTGAGCGCATCATCATCAATGAGCGGACCGATGTCGACACCTTCCTCTAGGCCGTTCCCGACTTTCAGCGCTTCGACTTCTTTGATGAAACGCTCTGAGAATTCATCGACGACGGCACGTTCGACATAGATCCGGTTCGCACAGACGCACGTCTGTCCGCCATTACGGAACTTCGTGGCGACCGCTTGCGGGACGGCTTTATCTAAGTCAGCTTTGGCCGTGACGATGAGCGGGGCGTGCCCTCCGAGCTCAAGGGAAATCTTTTTCATCGTGTCCGCCGCGTCGCGCATGAGCATTTTCCCGACTTCGGTCGACCCGGTGAACGTCAATTTTCGCACTCGCTTGTCTTGTTGCCACGCTTTGACGATATCAGATGCTTGCCCTGTCACGAGGTTGATGACTCCTTTTGGGAACCCTGCCTTTTCGGCTAATTTGACCAATTCAATCGCGGTCAATGGGGTCGCCGATGCAGGTTTCATGACGACCGTACAGCCTGCGGCGAGTGCCGGTGCGACTTTTCGCGTAATCATGGCAGCCGGGAAGTTCCAAGGTGTGATGGCGGCGATGACGCCGACCGGTTGCTTGATGGCAAAGATTCGCTTTTTGTTCGAAGAGGCGGGAATCGTCTCTCCGTATACGCGTCGTCCTTCTGCTGCATACCAGTCGATAAAGCCGTTTGCATAGTTGATTTCACCGATGGCTTCTTTCAGTGGCTTTCCTTGCTCCTCGACCATTGTCCGGGCAAGTTCTTCTGTATGTTCTGCGATTAAACGATGCCACTCATTCAGTAGCGCCCCTCGTTCGTCCGCGGTCTTTTGTTGCCATTCCTGTAACGCTTCATGCGCCGCATCGACAGCTTGTGTCGCTTCGGCGGTATCACTTTTCGTCACAACGGCCATCACATTTCCGGTGGCCGGATTTCGTACCTCGATTGTCTGTTCCGTCTCTGTCCATTCCCCGTTAATGAAGTTTTTCTCTTCTCGCATCTTGATTTCCCCTTTCCCAAAAGTGCACAGTTAATTAGAGGATACCCGTTTTTTTAAAACACACACAATTTTCCAAGAAAATGAGGGGATACAATGTGGATCATTATCGTCGGTTATCTAGTCGGGAGTCTGCTCGGGGGAAGACTATATGGGTTGTTAAGTGGTCATGATTTAGCGACATCTGGTTCAAACAATACCGGTGCCCGCAATGCGCATCGCATCGGAGGGGTGAAGGCGTTTCTAATCGTATATGGATTCGACCTGCTGAAGACGATTCTTGTCCTCCAGGTGAGTGGACCGTATTTTTGGCAGACGGCACTTGCACTCACGCTCGGTCATATTTATCCGTTTTGGCGAATCCGCGCCGGCGGGAAGGGATATGCCGTTTTTTCTGGAATCATATGGGCATACGATCCGTGGTGGTTTATCGGTGGTCTCCTGATCTTATTACTTTTGATCAAAATGACGGGCAATTCGCGTGAGACCGGGCTCATCATGCTCGTCTTACTTCCGTTGGCAGCACTCGGAAGTATCGGTGATTTCATCTGGGCCACGCTCATTGCCATCGTGATTGTCTATCATCATGTGAAGGAGGGAACGACATGATTGTTTATCGAAAAGCCAGTTCATCTGATTTTGACGCCATTCATCGATTAAATTACGAAACGTTCGTCGAAGAGATTCCGCAACATCCGCCGAATCTGGAGCGACGCCTCGTCGACAAGTTTCATGAAGAAAATACATATTGGATCGGAGAAGTGAATGGTGAAGTGATTGCGATGTGCGCGCTACGTGGCAAGCGACCATTTTCGTTGGAACAAAAAGGTGTGTGTATTCCTGAAGGGAATTGGCTCGAGGTTCGGTTGCTTGCTGTGAAGAAAGCGTATCGGCGCAATCGTACGTTCGCCGGATTGATGCGAGCAGTCATTGGAGATGCGACAGAACGTGAAGTCGACGGTATCGTCATCAGCGGGACGACGCGTGAACAAGTGCTCTATCACCGATTCGGATTTGTCCCATTTGCGGATCCAATCGGTCCTGAGGAAGCACGATATGTGCCGATGGTGTTAACGCGTTCGGCATTTTATGAATCAAAGTCAGCGTCGACGCTTCGACCGAAAAGTTTGCTCGCAGGTCCTGTCGAATGCTCGGAGCGTGTAAGGGCGAGACTCTCGAGACAGCCGCTCCCACACCGTTCAAACGAGACGAGCCGCATGCTTGAATCCGTTCAGCAACAATTGACGAAACGGATTGGGCTTCCTTATGTCTATACGCTATTAGGAAGCGGCACGGTGGCCAACGATACGGTCGCTTCACGCTTGAGTGGGCAAGGTGTCATTTTATGCGCCGGCGAATTCGGAGAACGTCTTATGGATCATGCATCCCGCGCCGGTCTCTCGTTTAACGTCATTCAAGCGGATCGGAAAGGGAAGTGGGATGTTTCTGAACTTGATCGGATTGCTCCCGACTGGGTGTGGACGGTGCATTGTGAGACATCCTTAGGAATTTTAATCGATCTCACTCCGCTTTATGCGTGGCAAGGTGTCGTTGCCGTCGATGCGATTAGTGCTGTTGGGACACTCGTCTATGACTATTCCTTTGCTGATTATGTGACCTTCTCCTCAGGAAAGGCGCTACGGAACGCCCCAGGTCTCGCGTTCGTTGCCATGAGAGAGCGGGCAGAAGCGTTACGAGACGTGCCCCGCTACTTTGACTTATCCCTTTACCAACCAATCGCCTTCACACAGTCAGAACCGCTCCTTGCGGCGATGGCGATTGCATTGGATGAACTGACGGAAGAGGAAGTCGCGTCGCATGAAGAGAAGATGCTCGTCCTGATCAACTCCCTCCGTGAGAGCGGCTTACAGATCGAACTGAGTCCTGCCCAGTCACCCGGCATCATTACGATCCCGGTGCCGTACGGACAGTCCTCAATCGAGCTCGGTCGACAGTTGTCGTATCAAGGTTATCTCGTACAATATGAGAGTGAATATTTGAAGCGGGCGAACGTCATCCAAGTATCGACGATGGGCTGGACGACACCTCGTATGATGCGTGACGTCGGGGCCTATATTGCCGAGTGGATGCAACAAAAAACCGCCACTCCTGAGAGTGACGGTTCGCTCAAACTCGAAAATCCTGACGTGCCAAGTGACGAATTTTTCGTCCGAGGCGTCTCCAATTGAAGTAAGCCAGTACGGAGACGACGCCACCCGACCAGAACAGCCATTCATCCGGTCGAATATAGCCGAGTAGTCCGACGAGCAACCCGAGCAAGATGACGATGGCATTGAACGTTTGGCGGTGCAACAGTTCTTTGGATTCCAAGTTGCGTTGGAACATCGCTTGCTCCGACAGGCGTTTTCGCGTTGGTTCTTTTAAGTAGTTGTCGAGAAGCGGCGGGACGTTCAATAATTTCTTCGCATAATTGATTCCGGTCTTCACATATCGGTTTTGAAGCGTTGTCCCGTCTTCCTCGAGCCATTCGATGACAATCGGTTTGCCGAGTGTGAACAGGTCGATTTTCGGGTCGAGAATTTGCAGGATGCCAAGCAAGGTCGACGCGGCCCGCCCGAAGAAGGCAAATTCCGCCGGGAGTTGAATTGGTTCATTTTTGACGAGCAACTGAATATCTTGCAACACTTTCTCGATTAACTTCGTATCGACCGTATCGATATCGGTCTCCAAATAAAACGTCACGGCCTTTTCGAGTGCTTGGCGGATGTTTTGTTTGTTCGCCGTCGGTAGCAAGAATCGTAAATCCTCGAGTCCGTCGACGATGCTGTCATAGTCGAGCGAGATGAACGCCTGTAGAATGTTTCGAATCGTCGCCATGTCTTGCGCTGTCGTCTGTCCGACCATACCGAAGTCGAGTAAGATGATGGTGCCGTCCGCCCGGATTTGGACGTTTCCGGGGTGTGGGTCGGCATGGAACTGTCCACCGAACAACAACTGTTCGGCGGCGAGCGTGAACAGCCGTTCGGCTAGTGCGGAGCGATCGATGTCATTTTCTTTTAAGAAGGCGAGATCGGTGATTCGTCTCGCATCGACCCAGTCCATCGTCAAGACACGGTTTGTACAGAGGTGCTCGTGATAATCCGGGATATAAACGTCCGGGTTATCGGCATACTTTGCTTTAAAATAGAGAGCATTTTTTAATTCGGTTTGAAAATTTAGTTCATCCCCGATGACAAAAATCATTTGGCGATATAAGCTATCTAAGTCGGTCGATTTAGCGAGGGATGTCCGCTTCAACATCGACGTGACAATCCGCATGGCACGGAAGTCCGTACGAATGATTTTTTCGATATTCGGACGTTGAATTTTGATGGCGACCCGTTTGCCGTTTTCAAGCAGCGTGGCACCGTATACTTCCCCAATCGAGGCGGAGGCGACGGCGTCAATTCCGACATCTTTGACGACTTGCGAGTAAGGGACGCCCCATTCAGCCTCTAAAATCGCCCGCGACTTCTCCCAACCCGATGTCGGGACACGGTCGACAAGTTCAGACAGCTCATTCAGGACGGCCGGTGGCAATAAATCCGCACGAATGGATAGAAATTGTCCGAGCTTGATTAACAAGCCTTCAAGTCGAAGGGCGTTTCGTTTATACTCACGCGCGAGTTTGAGCATGAGTGCTTCATATTCTTCTGTCGTGGCGACGCCTTGCTGTTGTTTACGTGAAAAGGCGTATAACCGAATTATGAATCGGGCGAACATGGTGACGATAATCCATATGCGGAACAAAGCGATACGTTTCATTGTAATACCGACATCCTTTACGACAGTCGCTCGACTGACCTGATTTTTTGTAACTATACTTTACCATACAATGCGTTGAAGAAAGGGCAAGGGATGTTCATGGAGTGGGAATTGCTCAACGTCGTCGGGACGATTGCGTTCGCGGCGAGCGGAGCCATCATTGCGATGGATGAAAAATACGATATTTTTGGGGTGTGGCTGCTCGCGTTTATCACCGCCTTTGGGGGCGGTGCGATCCGAAACGTCCTATTAGGAAACCCCGTCAGTTTAATTTGGCAACAAAATGATTTATTTATTTTATGTTTTCTTGTCGCACTCCTTATCTTCCTGCTACCGAGTGTCGTATTGCCACATTGGGAACGTTGGGGTGTCATTGTCGATGCCATCGGTTTGGTCGCCTTCGCCTTTCAAGGAGCACAAGTCGCCATCAAGCTAGATTTGCCATTATCGGCAGCGATTGCGGCTGCTGTCCTGACAGGTGTCGGGGGTGGTGTGGTCCGCGACTTACTGGCCGGGCGTAAACCGCTCGTCTTACAATCGGAAGTGTATGCGATTTGGGCGATCCTCATCGCGGTCATCACGTATTACTTCAAGCTCGAAGGTGGCCTTGCCGTCTATGCACTATTAATTGTCGTGGCGACACTTCGAGTGATATCCTACTATCGGAAGTGGAATTTACCAGCACGTAAAGTCAGATAAGGGGGAACACAAATGAAAATCTTATTAATGATTGGTGCCGGATTGATGGCACTCGGCGTAGCACTCGGTGCGTTCGGCGCCCATGCCTTAAAAGAGAGACTGTCACCAAACATGTTGGCGAACTGGCAAACCGGGGTACTCTATCATATGATCCACGCACTCGGAATCATCGGAATTGCGTCACTGCTCATGCGTGTGAGCATCAGTCAATTTAACATTGCCGGATGGCTCATGTTTGCCGGAATCATCTTCTTCTCAGGAAGCTTGTATGTCATGGCATTGACGGGGATCACGAAACTCGGAGCCGTGACACCGATTGGCGGAGTCTTGTTCATCGCCGCTTGGATTTTTGTGATCGTTGGCGCAACCAAGTTATAACAGAAGACCAGTCAAACCGACATCCATGTCTTTGCTCATGTGTACATGAGGCGAGGACGTGGATTTTTTTGATGGGTCGTTCCATCAATTGGAAACTTATGAATGATGTATTCAAAATATTATTTGAAAATAGAGTAAAGCGTTTTCTATTTACATAAAACATTACAGGAAGATTTCAAATTGAACGATTCAAAAAGATATTGATAAATAATAAGTTAGACGATTTCGTTGCCTGCGCGTCTGTCTGTGCGTAATAAAATTGAAATATAACTTTAACAGGAAAATATCTAGCAGTTAGATATAATTAGTCGTGTTGAAACTCAACTAAATGATCGTTTTTGTTACATACTGAAACGGCTTTAAAAATATGTAGTGTAGTAGGTACCCACGTTTGTTATTTAAGAAAGGATGTACCCCATTCATGAATTGGAAACGCACAGTCTCGACGCTGACGCTTGGTGTGATGCTCATCAGCACACATACAGTTGCCGATGCATCGACTTCGATTAAAGAAAAGCAAGAAGAACAACAAAAAGTACAAGAAAAACGCAATAGCGTGAAAAAAGACCAAGCCGACACGTCTTCAAAGATTGAAGTGAACAAAGAAGAGATTTCAAAAGTTCAAGCAGAGGTCAATAAAATGGACGCACAATTGCAAGACATCATCAATGATGTCGCGATGAAGCGCCAAGAAATCAAGCGTACCGAGATGAAAATCGAGGATCTTGAAGCCGACATTAAAGATTACCAAGAAAAAATGAAGGCACAAGAAGCAATGATGAAAGAACGGATGGCCACGATGCAAAAGAACGGTGGCGGCTCGATCAACTGGGCTGAATTCATCTTCGGTTCAAAAAACCTTTCGGACCTCGTCACGCGTATGATCACGGCTGGAACAATCCAGCGAAGTGACCAGGAATTGTTCGATGACTATGAAGCGACACAAAAGTCGTTGAAAGAAGCACAGGCTGACTTGAAAGCAGAACGCGCTTCACTTCTCGAACAGCAAAAAGCACTCGAAGTTCGTCAAGCCGAGCTTGAGAAGAAAATGAAGCAACGTGAAAAACGCATCAAAGAACTTGAAGAGAAGAACATCAAGTTCGAATCGCAAATTTTCGATCTTCAAGAGATTGAAGCGACGTTAGTCGCACAAGAACAGGCGATTGCGGCTGAAATCGAAGCACAACGTCGTGAAGAAGAGGAAGCTCGTCGTCGTGCTGAAGAAGCAGCTCGTCAAGAGGCGGCACGTAAAGCAGAAGAAGCACGCCAAGCAGAAGCTGCACGTCAAGCTGAGGCTGCTCGTAAGGCAGAGGCAGCACGAGAAGCGGAAGCGGCTCGTGAAGCTGCACAACAGAAGCAAGCTGCACAACAGAAGCAGGACAATAAATCGAATACCCCGTCTTCGTCGTCTTCAAACAACACGGCTTCATCAACACCAGCACCAAAACCTGAGCCAAAACCGGCGCCAGCACCGAAACCAGCACCAGCACCAGCGCCAAAACCGGCACCGACGACGTCGACACCAGCACCATCTAGCTCGATGTTCATTCAACCGGCTTCAGGACGCTACTCACAAGGATGGGGTCCTGCGAGTGGCGCGTATGGTTACACATTCCATAATGGTTTAGATATCGCAGGTCCGACAGGGACACCGATTCGCGCGTCTGCGACAGGTACGGTCATTCGTGCAGGTTGGGGTGGCGCATACGGGAACCACGTCATGATTGCGCACGTCATCAACGGTCAAGTTTGGACAACGGTCTATGCGCACATGAACTCGGTATCTGTCAGCTCTGGACAACGTGTGACACAAGGATCGAACATCGGGACACTTGGGAACACAGGGAACTCGTCAGGTCCGCACTTGCACTTTGAGATTCATAAAGGCGGCTACTCATACTCGGCAACGAGCGCAGGTAGCACAGTCAACCCGCGTCAGTTCTTCTGATGCCTCATACAGAAAGCTCCTTTCGATTGCGAAAGGAGCTTTTGTGCGTACAAAAAATCCCTCCGCTGTCGCGAAGGGATGCTTGTTAGTTGGCTTGTTCGATATCGCTTTGACGATTTTGTTTTTTACGAATTTGTTCACGCACGACATAGACGATTGTCAACCCGACCAACCAAGGGATCCCGAACTTCAGCAAAATATTGAAGTCCGTGAACCATGTCGTGATCATTAGGCTGAGGAGTAAGACTGCTCCGAGCAATGGGAGGAACGGATACCCCATCATGCGGACAGGAAGTTTTCGCCCAGTCCATTTCTTACGGAAGAACAAGTGGGAGACGAAGACCATGAACCAAGTGAAAATGGCTCCGAACATCGAGATCCCCATTAAGAACGGATACGATGACTCCATGAATACTTGTAGTAAAGCAGCGAGGACGATCCCGCCCGTTGAAACGAGTAGCGCGAACATCGGAATGCCATTTTTGCTGATTGTTTTGAATGCTTTCGGTGCATCACCGGCTTCCGCGAGTGAGTACATCATACGTGTCGACGCGTAAAGCTGTGCGTTCATCGCAGACAAGGCAGCAATCAAAATGACAAAGTTGAGGATGCCTGCCGCGAACGGGACATCAAACTGTTCCATGACGAGCACGAACGGACTTTGATCGATCCCTGCTTGCTGCCATGGGATGAGCATGAGCATGATGGCGAGCGTGACGACATAGAAGAACGTCAAGCGGAACACGGTAGCGCGTAAAGCGCGTGGTACGGCTTGGTCCGGGTCTTTCGCTTCACCTGCAGTGACGGCAACGAGTTCGGTCCCGAGAAAACTGAAGAGGGAGATGAAAATCGTCACCCACATCCCGTAAAAGCCGAAAGCGAAGAATCCTTCGTTTCCTGTCGTGATCGATTCAATCGGTGATCCTGGTTCGCCGAACAATGTAGCGGCACCAAGGACGATGAAGAGGATGATAGCAGTTACTTTGATGAATGATAACCAGTATTCGGTTGTTCCGAACGTATGAACGTGACGGGCGTTGACGTAAATGAGGAGTCCACCGAAGAGGGCGACCCATACGAACCCGTTCACATCCGGGAACCAGTAACGCATATAGATGGCGATGGCACTGACCTCAACCCCTACAGCTAGTACGTTCGCGACCCAGTAAGAGTAACGGACAAGAAAGCCGGCGAGTGGATGGACGTAGCGCTCGGCGATCGTCCCGAATGATCCGGATGTTGGATGAGCGACCGTCATTTCGGCGAGTGCACCCATGAGTAAGAGGACGATGAACGCCCCGATGGCATAACTGACGAGCACGCTCGGACCAGCAGTTTGGATCGCAAGACCGCTTCCGAGGAAAAGCCCGGTTCCGATGGCGCTCCCGAGGGAAATCATCGTGAGTTGCCGGGTGGACAGCTCGCGTTTTAGTTTATTTGTTTCCAAAATCGATTCTCCTTTAACTGAGTGAAATGTTGTTGTGGACGACTATAGCAGACCGAAAAAAACGATGTCAATTCGAAAAATCGGTGAAGGTTCTCCATTTCGGGGTGCACATATAGAGGCAAAGTTTTTTGAATTTTTTTATTTGACATGGATTCATCCGCCCTGTATAGTACGAGTTAACTTAACTGAAACGAATAAAGGCGTCGACGAAGAGAAGTAACGACGAATCCTGTATGACAGAGAGCTGATGGTTGGTGCGAATCAGTATATAGGACGTCGCGAATGGACTTCTGAGCTCTAAACCGAACTTTGAGTAGGCTTTAGCGGGTTACCCACCGTTATCACGGGGAAGCGGATGATTGTCCGTGAAGTGGGTTCTGTTAGAACCAACGAAGGTGGCACCACGGGGTTACTCGTCCTTCTTGTAGCGTAAGCTATGAGGAGACGGGTGACCCCTTTTTCGTTTCAATAACACAAATCGAGGATTGAGAAGAGTAGCGCGAGAAGACGTTTCGTCCAGAGAGTCAGGGATGGTGAGATCCTGACCGAGGCGTCCGCGTGAATGGGCTCATGAGAGCATGGCTGAATGAAGTAGGTCGTGACGGTTTCCCCCGTTATCGGGATACGATGTGATTGCATCGGAGAGTGGATTCTTTGGAATCAACGAGAGGTGGCACCGCGGTCTAGAACCGTCCTCCATACGACGACTGTCGTGTGGAGTTTTTTTATACACATTTTTAGAGGGGGAACAGACGATGATTCAACAATTGGAGACAAACGCATTATCAACAGCAGATATGAAAGTGGCAGCAAGCGAGATGTTCCAAGCGGATGAGGCACAAATCGAACGGGTGCTACTCGCGATGAAAGAACGCGGGGAGACGGCAGAAGAGATGGCGGGACTCGCAGCGTACATCCGTGAAGCGGCACAGTTCCCCCCGACTGATTTACCGGTACTCGATGTGTGCGGCACTGGTGGCGACGGGGCGAACACGTTCAACATCAGTTCGACCGTCGCGTTCGTCCTAGCCGGTCTCGGTATTCCAGTCGCCAAGCACGGAAACCGAAGCGTATCGAGTCGATCGGGAAGCGCCGACGTCCTCGAAGCATTGAACGTTCCAATCGTGAAGACGGCGGAAGAAGTACATGCCGACTTGAAGCGAACGAATTTGAGTTTCCTCTTCGCCCAACATGTACATCCGATTATGAAACACGTCATGCCGGTCCGGAAACGGCTCGCAACGGCGACCATCTTCAATCAAATCGGACCGTTGACGAATCCGCTTCGTCCGAAACGACAATTGATCGGTGTTTATCATCCGTCGCTACTTGAGAAAATGGGGACCGCGATGCGGCATCTTGGTGTAGAGCGTGGCATGGTCGTACACGGTGCGGGTGGCCTCGATGAAGCGAGCCTTGCTGGTGTGAACGATGTGTATTTCTTTGATGGGGAACAGACGGCGCGTTACGCGGTCGACCCACGAGATGTCGGCTTGATGCGGGCGCCGCTCGAAGCATTACGCGGAGGCACACCGGAAGAGAACGCCGCAACACTTCTCGCCGTGTTGAACGGAGAAACCGGTCCAGCACGAGATGTCGTCTTACTGAATGCGGCGCTGGCCCTTTGCACGTACGGCACGACTTCAACGCTCCGTGAGGGAGTGAAAGAGGCGAAACGAAGCATTGACGAAGGACACGCCTTGCGCGTGTTACAACAATTACAACGTACGGAGGTAGAGGCATGAGTTATTTAACGAAAATCATCGGAACAAAAATCGAAGAGGTCAGTCGCATGCAGCCTATTGATGTTGCTGTGACAAAACCGGTTGCTCTTTTAAATATGATGAATGATGGATTTCATATCATCTCGGAAATCAAGCGATCATCCCCCTCGAAAGGAATGATTCGAGAAACGGTCGACGTCGCCGAACGGGCTCGTCAATATGAACAAGCCGGTGCCACGATGATTTCCGTTCTGACAGACAAAACGTATTTCAACGGATCGTTTGACGATTTGCGACAAGTCGCCGACGTTGTCACGATTCCGGTGCTCTGTAAAGATTTCATCATCGATGAACGACAACTCGACTATGCGAAGCATTACGGAGCGAGTGTGGCACTTCTCATCGTGGCAGCCCTTCATCCGACACGTCTCCACGAGTTGACGCGATATGCCCGCTCCATTGGTCTCGACGTCTTAGTCGAAGTACATGACGAGACGGAGTTACACATCGCGCTCGAACTTGATGACGTGTTGATTGGCATCAATAACAGAGACTTAAAAACGTTCGATGTATCCCTCGAGACATCGATTGATTTGATGAAACGCTACCCCGACGTCACATTTGTCAGCGAAAGTGGTGTCAGTACGGTCGAGGCAGCTGCGCGTTTACAAGAAGCTGGGGCAAGCGCCATTCTCGTCGGGGAAGCACTCATGCGTGAAGAAGACCCGACACGGCTACTCGAGGAGTTGAAAACATGTTCGTTAAAATCTGTGGAATAAAGACAGAAGAAGATGTCCAGGCAGCGGTCGAGGCGGGGGCGGATGCCATCGGGTTCGTGTTTGCACCGAGTTCCCGTCAAATCGACGTGGCGACAGCGAAGACGCTAGTTACACAGATCCCACAATCGGTTCGAATCGTTGGTGTGTTTTTAAGTCCTTCAATGGAAGACATCGAGCAAGCGATGGACGTGGGGCTGACGGATTTACAAATTCACCATCGGACACAATCAATGGAAGAACTCCGCATCTTCGGGTTACCGATTATCGATGCGTCGACCGAGGAGACGGCGGATGTCCGATTGATGGATCATCCGAATCCGGGAAGTGGGCAAGTATTAGACTGGGACGCAATTGACCGGCCGAAACGTCCGTTTTGGCTAGCGGGTGGCCTATCCCCGGATAATGTGAGACAAGCGATTCAAACGATTCAACCAGACGGCGTCGACGTCTCTAGCGGTGTCGAGACGGACGGTGTGAAAGATATCGAAAAAATTCGCGCGTTCATTCAACGCGCCAAGGAGGAACTATGATGTATGCACAACCAGTGAACGGGAAATTTGGACAATATGGTGGGAAGTACATTCCGGAGACGCTCATGCAAGCGGTCGAAGAATTAGAGGTCGCTTACGAAGAGGCGAAGCAAGACCCTGAGTTTCAAGAACGCTTCTCTTCTTTATTAAGCGAATACGTGGGACGTGAGACGCCACTTTATTATGCATCGAACTTGAGTCGTCGCCTCGGGACGAACGTTTATTTGAAACGGGAAGACTTGAACCATACCGGTGCCCACAAAATCAATAACACAATCGGGCAGGCGCTCCTCGCGAAACGGATGGGGAAACAGAAAGTCGTCGCCGAGACGGGTGCTGGTCAGCACGGCGTCGCGACTGCGACGGTATGTGCATTACTCGATTTAGAGTGCACCATCTTCATGGGTGAGGTCGATGTCGAGCGCCAAGCGTTGAACGTCTTTCGGATGGAACTGCTCGGAGCGAAAGTCGTCCCTGTCAAATCAGGCAGCCGTACGCTAAAAGATGCCGTCAATGAAGCGCTTCGTTACTGGGTCAAACATGTCGACGATACGCATTACGTGATGGGCTCTGTACTCGGACCGCACCCGTTCCCGCAGATGGTTCGTGACTTCCAAAGCGTGATTGGAACAGAGACGCGTCGTCAAATCCTCGAACAGACAGGACGTCTCCCAGACGCCGTCGTCGCTTGCGTCGGAGGAGGAAGTAACGCCATGGGTATGTTCTATCCGTTCTTGAACGATGAGTCGGTCGCCCTCTACGGTGTCGAGGCAGCAGGCAGTGGCATTGATACAGATAAACATGCGGCAACCCTTACGAAAGGGGAAGTCGGTGTCCTACATGGTTCGCTCATGTATGTCTTACAAGACGCGGCCGGCCAAATCGAGGAGGCACATTCAATCTCAGCCGGGCTCGACTACCCGGGTGTAGGACCAGAGCACAGCTTCTTGAAAGATATCGAGCGAGTGCGGTATGCAGCCGTCACAGATGACGCGGCACTCGATGCGTGTCTTGCCCTCAGTCGACAAGAAGGCATCATTCCTGCCTTAGAATCCTCACATGCTCTCGCTTATGCGGAGACGCTCGCGAAGACGATGGGTGAAGACGAAACGTTGGTGATTTGTTTATCAGGGCGCGGAGACAAAGACGTCCACACAATCCGAGAGAAGGTGGCGACACGATGAAACTAGAAACAGCGATTCGAGAGCGAGAAGGGGCAGCGTTCGTCCCGTATATCATGGCTGGTGATGGCGGGATGGACCGACTCATCCCGACCATCGTAGAACTAGAACGGATGGGTGCGACGGCGATTGAACTCGGAATCCCTTTCTCCGATCCGGTGGCAGATGGTCCAATCATTGAGGCGGCAGGCATGCGTGCTCTTGAAGCAGGTGTGACGCTTGAAATGGTATTGAACCATTTAATAGAAGGAAATGATCAATTTAACGTTCCAATCGTCTTGATGACATACTTGAATCCAGTGTTTCGGTTCGGGGTTCAACCGTTCTTTGACCGGGCAAATAAATGCGGCGTAAGTGGGGTCATCATTCCGGATCTCCCGTTTGAAGAGAGTCTCCAATTATTTGCAGATATCGACCGACATGACGTCGCCGTCATCCCACTCGTTACATTGACGAGTAGCGAAGAGCGTACGACATCCATCTTAGAGAAAGCGGAAGGATTCGTCTATGCGGTCACGCTCAAAGGGACGACAGGGAAAGCGGATGTGTTCCCGGACGAGTTACTCGCCTATTTGACTCGATTGACAGACCAGTCACGTGTTCCCGTCTTAGCAGGATTCGGCGTACACCGTCCGGAGCAAGTGCAGACGTTAGGACAAGCATGTGACGGTGTCGTCGTCGGGAGCTTCATCGTCGAGGCGCTCCATGAAGGGCGAACAGATGACGTTGAGACATTGATCCAATCGGCAAAGCACATACACGCATAAGAAAACCGGCGCTTCAAAAGAGGCGCCGGTTATTCGTTTACTCATAGTTCCACTCGATCGAGACCGTCTTCACCAAATGTTTGATCAAGTTGATCATGACGATACATCGAGGCGAGCACATATAAAAGGTCACCTTCTTCAATCGATGTTTGTCCATTCGGTGGAATCAAATATTCGTTTCGGACGATGGCGTTCACGACGGTGTTCGGTGGGAGCGTGATATCCGCTAGCGTCTTGCCAATCATTGAAGAACTCTCCGTGACAACATAAGGAACGAGCTTATGTTGGGACTGTTTACTCGAGACGAGGGCAATCGTATACGGTGAACGGATTTTATCTGGTCCGAGCAACCCTAATTTTTCAGCGAGCGGCGTCAACGTCGTTCCTTGAATCAAGGCACTTGTCACGACGACGAAGAAGACAGCATTGAATAACAGTTGACTGTCTTCAATCCCAGCGATGAGAGGGAAAGTGGCTAAGACGATTGGGACAGCTCCCTTTAACCCGGCCCACGAGATAAACAGTTTTTCTTTTCTCGTGAATGCCATGCCGAGCGTCGATAGATAAACGGCGATCGGGCGGGCGAAGAACATGAGGACGAATGAAATGAGTAGGCCTTTCCAAATCAAGTCCGGTTCGATGAGTTGACGTGGGAAGACGAGTAACCCAAGAATGACGAACATGATGATTTGCATAATCCATGCGAGTGCTTCTGAGAATTGGACGATTGTCACTTCATGCGCCGTATCCGCATTTCCGACAATCATGGCGGCGATATAGACGGCGAGCAGTCCGCTTCCTAATAAGTAAGCCGTGATACCGTATGTGAGAAATGCCATCGAAATCATGAGGACGGCATGCAGTCCACTCGACTCTAATCTCAGATGATTCAACATGAGGCGTGACAGTTGGCCAAGGATAAAGCCGATGAGTGCTCCGACAACGATCTGAAGGACAAACATCCAGATCCCATCCCAGATGGTCGTTTCTGGCTTCATCATGAAATCGAGAGCGAGAATCGTCAAAAACATCGCCATCGGGTCGTTCGTGCCGGACTCGGCTTCGAGTGTCGCACCGACTTTCGGTGAGATGTTCTTTCCTTTAAATGCAGCGAAGACGGCTGCCGCGTCGGTCGAACCGATAATCGCACCGAATAGGAAAGATTCAATCCAATCGAAACCAAATACGAAACGAACGGCCACGGCGACGACGGTCGTCGTGATTAAGACACCAAGCGTAGCGAGTGAGGCGGCTGGTGCGAGGACACTCCGAATCGATGACCATTTCGTCTGAAGACCCCCTTCAAACAAAATGACAATCAGGGCAGCAACCCCGATCAGCTGTGCCAGGTTGGAGTCATCGAAGAAGATGAGACCGGTGATATCGCTTCCCATGATCATGCCGATTCCCATAAACAAGATCAAAGCAGGCAAGCCGAAGCGAGTCGAGATTCGCGTCGCCATGACACCGGCTACAAGGAGTAGACCGAAGAGTAAAATGAGTACATCAGTACTGATGACAGGTACGGTCAAACACAACACATCCTTTCAAAACAATGCTCTTAAGTTCATTGTACCATGAAATCGTCTGATATTTCAGAATTGACGATTAGACCAACCTTACACATTGGAATTATAAGTTATGGATATGGTAAAGTGAGGACAAGAATAAGGAGGGATGATGATGTCTAAAATTCACGTCATTCATGAGAACAAAGAATGGACGAACCATCTGGTTCATCGCTTAGAAGAACTGCAGTTGCCTTATGAACTATGGCACTTGGACCAAGGGACGATTGATCTCGAAGCAATGCCCCCGGAAGGTGTCTTTTATAATCGCATGAGCGCCTCTTCGCACACACGCGGGCATCGGTACGCACCCGAATTGACAGAAGGCGTCCTCGCTTGGCTAGAGGCGCATGACCGAACCGTGTTCAACGGAACGCGTGCTATCCGCCTAGAAGTGAGCAAAGTCAATCAGTACACGGCGCTTCGTCGTGAAGGGATTCGTGTGCCGAAGACGATTGCGGCGGTCGGTAAAGACCAAATCATCGAGGCGGCCGAAAAGCTAGACATGACACCGTTCATCACGAAACATAATCGTGCTGGAAAAGGACTTGGTGTCCAATTGTTCTATACGATCGAAGGATTGAAGGAATATGTGTATGGTCCCTCGTTCGAGGACTCGGTTGACGGCATCACGCTCATCCAACAGTATATCGAAGCCCCGGAACCGTATATTACCCGTTGTGAATTTATCGGTGGGAAGTTCGTTTATGCGGTGCGTGTCGATACATCGGAAGGATTCGAGCTCTGCCCGGCAGACGCCTGCTCGATTGAAGACCAGTTCTGCCCGGTCGGGGAGACGCCACCGGCGAAGTTCGAAATCGTCGAAGGATTCGATGACCCGATCATTCCAAAGCTCGAACAGTTCCTGAAAGCGAATGCAATCGATATTGCGGGGATTGAGATTATTCGAGATCGAGATGGCAACGTCTATGCCTACGACGTCAATACGAATACGAACTACAATTCCGATGCTGAAGCGAAAGCGGGACGTTACGGAATGCTTGAATTGGCTAGTTTCTTAGGGGACGCACTTCACGTCACCACGACAAAATAAGGGTCAGGCGCTCGCCTGACCCTTTTGCTGTGTATGTTTAAGTTGCTCTTCAAATCGATGTTGGACTAATTCTGCTGTCGGTGCCATTCGTTCGATGAACGAATCTAAACGTTCCGCAGTGTCACGATCGGTTTCTTTAAACACGCGCATCGTTGTTCACCTCGTTGATTAGGATAACTTGCTTACATCATCCTTAATTCCCGAGGTGCTATACGCGTAAACCTTTTACACGCTAAAGAATGTGCTCAAATTTTCTTTCGGTAAGATGTTCCCGACGTAGAAGTCACCGAACTCACCGTATTTTGCACTCACTTCGTCAAAACGCATCTCGTAAACAATCTTCTTGAACTGAAGTGAATCTTCAGCGAAGAGCGTGACGCCCCATTCCCATGCATCGAATCCAGTCGATCCACCGATGAACTGCTGAATCTTACCCGCATAACTACGGCCGATCATGCTGTGGCGATACATGAGGTCTTTGCGCTCATCCATCGACAACATGTACCAGTTGTCACCGTCGCGACGAGCCTTGCTCATCGGATAGAAACAAATGTGCGCGGCTTTTGGAAGCGTCGGGTAGAGACGTGAGCGGATATGAGGGTTTTGATATGGGTCCCCATCTCCAGATCCACGATACATACCGAGCTCGATGACCGACACGTACGAATACGACGGAATCATATAGTCGTATAGCGCTGTTTTGCGGAATGCGCGCTCGACGTCTTCAAGTTCGTTGAATGTCGGGCGAAGCACCATCAAGACGAGGTCTGCCTTTTGACCGAGAATCGAGTAGAATGCGTGGCTTCCTTCACCTTTTGCTTCAACCTCTTCAAGTGAGGCGAGGAACGCAGTGAACTCGTCAATCATGTGTTGACGCTTTTCGGCGTCGACGAGCTTCAAACGAGCCCAATCGATTGTGCGGAAATCATGAAGTGTATACCATCCGTCTAACGTAGCGGCGGCATGTTGTGTATCTGTTGTAGGTACTGGACGTTCTGACATAAAAAAATCTCCTTTCGGGACTTGGCTTCGCCGTCTATTTTACCATACACGCTTCACTGACTGGCAACTTTGAGACACTGTGAGGGTTATCACGATTCACGAAGGGTAAAGAACAGAAGGCAGAAACATGAAAACGGCTACAAAAATGGCTGTATCAGTCGATTTAGTAAAACTGTTCTATTCATATAATGATTGATTCTAAGCGATTTATGGCGAAATGGGCAGAATAGTTTATTTTAAAAAGGGTACTGTGTATAATTGAAATCGCGTAAAGACACAAGTCAACGGCAAAACCACTAGCAGTCATGCTGTAAATTGAGAAAAGGGGTTCATTCGTTATGAAATTATTTGAAACGTTGAAGCAAAAAGTCAGTCCGATTCGTCCAACGATCGTCTTCCCAGAAGGCGTCGATGAGCGTGTTCTTGGAGCAGCTGTTCGATTGAAAGCAGACGGTATGGTAGAACCGATCGTCGTCGGTGCGAAAGCAGACGTCGAAGCGGTTGCGGCGAAACACGGTTTCGACATCTCAGGTTTGACACAATACGACCCAGCGACATACGAAGACATCGATGTTCTCGTCGAATCATTCGTCGAGCGTCGTAAAGGGAAAGCGACAGCTGAACAAGCGCGCGAACTCCTCACATCAGATGTGAACTACTTCGGAACGATGCTCGTTCATACAGGAAAAGCAGAAGGTCTTGTCTCAGGCGCGATGCACGCGACGGCTGATACGGTACGTCCGGCACTTCAAATCATCAAAATGCAACCAGGCATCAAAAAGACGTCAGGTGTGTTCATCATGGTACGTGACGACGAGCAATATGTCTTCTCGGACTGTGCAATCAACATCGCACCGGATGCGGCAGACTTAGCAGAGAACGCGTTCTTGTCTGCAGCGACAGCGAAGACGTTCGGCATCGACCCACAAGTCGCACTTCTAAGCTTCTCGACGAAAGGTTCTGCGAAGTCACCTGAAACAGAGAAAGTCGTGGAAGCGACACGCCTTGCAAAAGAAAAATCACCGAACCTTCCAATCGACGGAGAACTTCAATTCGATGCGGCATTCGTCCCTAGCGTAGCGGCGAAGAAAGCACCGGGTTCTGACGTTGCTGGTAAGGCGAACGTATTCGTCTTCCCAAGTCTTGAAGCAGGAAACATTGGCTACAAGATGGTTCAACGTTTCGGTGGATTCGAAGCAATCGGCCCGATCCTTCAAGGTCTCAACAAACCAGTGAACGACTTATCACGTGGTTGTAACGAAGAGGACGTCTACAAATTGACACTCATCACGGCAGCACAAGCAATCGACGAGCGCAACGAAGCGTAAGTTGGGAGCATCCTTCTTGATAGAAGGGTGCTTTTTTTGTGTTTTTTTGAAGGGGAGCTGAGGTAAACTATAAGAGGAATCCATTATCGAAAGGGGAGCTATGTATGCAAAGCATTCATGCGACGGAATTACGAGAAAAGTTAGAGAACGGGGAGTCTCTCCATATCATCGATGTGCGCGAACAAGATGAATATGATGCAGGGCATATCCCGAACGTACCGCTCTATCCACTATCTGAATTCCCACATGTGACAGAAAAGTTGGCACAAGACAATGTGTATCACGTCATCTGTCGCTCAGGTGGACGAAGTCAAACAGCATGTGATTACTTAGAGTCGCAAGGCTACAAAGTCGTCAACGTCGACGGCGGGATGCTCGCTTGGGATGGCGACATCGAAGCGTGATGCTAGAAAATCCTTGGGTCGTCGTACCCCTTCTCATCGCGCTCTACCTCACGGTCTATGCGGTGATGAAGCGATTTGACTGGGAGAAGTGGCGACTCGTCTGGGCAGTCTGGGTGATGCTTATCATCATCTTATTGACGATCGAACTCGTGACAAGTCTATAAAAAATGCGGAACCTTCTTAAAAAAGAGGTTCCGCATTTTTTTATGCGTCTTGGCGCTTATCGAATGTGATCGATGCAATAGCATCATGTTGGTGAATCGATTCTTCGTTACGGCATTCGACGAAGAAGTTCACGACTTCTTTCATCTCGTACAAGTCAGCCGCGATCAAGCGGACCATGTCCTCGACGAAACGCGGGTTTTCGTACGCAATTTCAGTCGCACGTTTTTCATCCGGACGTTTGAGGACCGGGTGGAGTGGTGCTGAGGCGTTCGACTCCGCTGCATCGAGAAGTGCTGCACGCCAGTCGAATCCGTCCATCGACGTCTCATCAAGACCTGCTTCGATCGTGATGTAACCACGTTGGTTATGGGCGCTGTACTCACTGATTTCTTTTGAACATGGGCAAAGCGTCGTGACATTGATGACGAGACCGACCGTCACGTTTGCGACGCCCGTTTCAAGGTTGTACGTCACACGGTGCATGACGTCCGCGTTCATCAAACCGCTAAGACCTGTCGCAGGTGCTTTACGCGTGAAGAACCATGGGTAACGGATTGTCAATTGGCCTTCCGTTTGTTCCATACGCTCGGCAAGCTCCTGTGCGAACTCGATCAACGAACGGTTCGATACCGTCCACCCTTGTTGATGGTACGCGTCGAGCTGTTCCGTCAAACGAGACATGTTGATTCCTTTACGGTCTTGAACGAGCGATGTCGTCAATTCGAATGTAGCGACCGTTGATTGGACCCCTTCTGGCGTCTCGACGTTCACAGGGTGCTTCACATTTGAGATGCCGACACTGTCGAGGGCGAATAAGAAGTTTTTCGGTGTATTTTGTAAATCGACCATCTGTTCTTTCTCGGTCGGCTTTGTTCCTTTAATCGGTGGGACCGACCCGAACAATTTATGTCGTTCTGCTTTAGTAGGTAAAGCGACATGGCTTGTAGACATAATCGGATTCTCCTTTTTTTAGAGCGGTTCAAAGGACCACTCGTTCTTGTTAGGATTTTATCACGAAATGATGGCTGAACGGGTATGATTTTGCTCTCATAACATGTTTTGAATATGCAATCGCAAAAAAATCCTTCAGATATTGAAGAAAGAGGATTGATTTACTTTGTGAACGGGAATAAAATGGTCCTGTGAACTTAAAAAATAGATCACTATTAAATATGAAGGAATTGAAAGAAAAAAGGAGATGTTTTTATGGATTGGCAGTTAGTCCTGCAGTATGCCTGGATCGTCGTCGTGCTCGTCGGTTTGGAAGGCTTATTATCTGCAGACAACGCGCTCGTCTTGGCCGTCATGGTCAAACACTTGCCACGTACAGAGCAGAAGAAGGCATTATTTTATGGTCTCCTCGGGGCGTTCGTCTTCCGATTTATCGCATTGTTCTTGATCTCGTTCTTGATCAACGTATGGCAAGTACAGGCACTCGGTGCACTTTACTTAATCGGAATGAGTGCGCGACACCTGTATATGACCTATAAGGCGAGGAAGATGGAGCCGCAACAGGAGTTGGCGGCCGAAGCGAAAGAAGAGACGGCTGTCACAGAAAAGCCGGTATCGAAGAAAGAGTTTTGGCTCACTGTTGCGAAAGTCGAGTTTGCGGACATCGCTTTTGCGGTCGATTCGATCTTAGCCGCGGTCGCGCTTGCGGTCAGCCTGCCACCACTCGGTCTCGGTGAAATCGGTGGGATTGACTCAGGTCAGTTCTTCGTTGTCTTGACTGGTGGACTCATCGGGGTCGTCTTGATGCGATTTGCGGCACGTATTTTCGTCAAATTGCTTCATCAACGTCCTACACTTGAAACGGCCGCCTTCATCATCGTCGGTTGGGTCGGGGTCAAATTGACGGTTCTCGTACTCGAGCACCCAGGGTTCAAAGAGTTGATTGCCGGTACGCCGTTCGAATTCATGGGACTCCCAGACGGATTCGTCCACTCGACAGCTTGGACCATCTTCTTCTGGTCAGTCATGGTCGGGATTGCGACATGGGGCTGGTTCTCATCGAAACCGACAGCGGTCAAACATTAAAAAAATTGGTCTCTCGTTTTTAAGCGAGAGACCTTTTCTTATGCCTGTACATTCTCTTTTTCGTAAATCGGCACCCAGCCCTCGGTCGTCACGAAAATACGAACGGCGACGACTTGGCGGTCTTCTTGCAATGTGAAGTAATGACGTGTGTTGACCGGTACGGAGATGAGGTCACCCGGATTGAGCTCGATATTGAAGTAACCGCGTTCTGCATCGTCAATCGCAAAGATGCCGTGACCACTGACGATGAAACGAACCTCGTCGTCCGTATGGTGATGTTCTTTTTGGAAGTTGACGAGCAGTTCGTCTAAGTTCGGCGTCGCATCGGACAAGGAGATGACGTCAGCCGTTTGGTAACCACGTCGCGTCGATACGTCTTGAATCTCGTCTTGGAACGTCGATAAAATGACGGCTTTGTCTTCGTCTGTTAGTTGATAGTTCTCTTGAAGGGAAGCCGGTAATTTCGCGATGTCCCATGCTTCGTAAAGGATGCCTCGTGATTCTAAAAAGTCACGTACCTCTTGTTGATCACTGACACGTTCTTCGGTTTGTTGAAAATAAATCGTTGCCATGTTGAATTCCTCCTTATGAATGGACGCCTAAGGCGCGTAATTTTAATGAATAGCTAAACAAAAATTCATATGACTCTAAATAACGTTTTGCCGCAGCGGGCGTTTCGCCCCAAACGGTGATCCCATGGTTCCGGATGAGAACAGCACCGGCATCACTTGTAACATGTGGGGCAAATGAACGGGCAAGCGTCGGGATATCCGCATGGTTCTCGACAATCGGGATCCGGACAATTGCCGCTTCCTCCCAATGGCCGAGTGCCTTGATGATTTCTTGACCCGTGAACGTAACATGACCTTTTGCTGCATAAAGCTCCGAGATGACGTTATTGTCGACCGTATGCACGTGAAGGGAACAGGTTGCGTTCGTGTTGTTAAAGATTTCGACGTGTAGCAACGTCTCCGCGGACGGTTTGCCTGACTGTTCTCCAATCAATTGACCGGTCGCATCGACGAGAACGAAGTCTTCATCCGTACGCTTTCGTTTATCACGACCGCTTGCTGTCACGAGGAACGTCAGCGGGTCGTCCGATACGCGGATTGCCAGGTTGCCGCTCGTGCCGGGGAACCAGTCCCGTGCGGCGAGCTCGTCTTTAATGTCGGCAAGTTCGACCCATCGTTCTTGTACAGTCATACGTTCACTCCTTTCATATAAGCTGAAATGTCATGGAATGTCTCGAACGGAACATAGTGAATTCCTTCCGCCTCGCATAGCGAAATCAGTTGACCGCGCGCATACACGACGTCGGCGCGTTTGGCGATTTCAAAATCGGTGACGGAATCCCCGATCACGATTAACGTGTCGGTAGGTGAGACGATCTGTCGGGCAATCGTCGGCTTGCAACATCCGCAATCGTTCGAGCAATGGGCATCACATGAATGAGGCCATGTGACGCGCGCTGTCGCTTCTGAAAAATCAACGTGATTGCAGTAGATGTGTTCCGGTGCGACATGACCTTCTAGAATCGGATGGACGAAAAAGTCCATGCCTCCACTGACGACATCAAATCGAAAACCCTGTGATTGTATCTCTTGCAAAAACTCGACAAACCCCGCTCGAAGCGTGATGGTCGACTGCAGAAAGTCGCGATACAAAGTCTCCTGATGACTCGGGAGCAGGCTGAACATCTGACCGACGCCTTCTCGAATGGAGAGCGTTTGGTTCAAAACACCATCTTTGAGTTCGACCCATTCAGGTGGGGCGAACTGTCGCATCAACGCGATGATGTTATCTTCTTCCGTGATGGTCCCGTCGAAATCACAAATGACGTGCGTACTCATCGCGCACCCCACGCATTCAGCGCAGTCGATAACGCATCGATCTCGCTCGTTTTACCGATTGCCTGATCGATTGCTTGGCGGAACGCCCTCGCACCGGCAGCCGCACCGTCTGGATGCCCATGAATCCCACCGCCGGCATTGATCACGACATCCGTTCCGAAGTCACGAATCAAATCCGGGACGAGTCCTGGGTGAATCCCGGCAGAGGGGACCGTCAGAATCGGTTTCGTCCAATGGGATTCCGTCGCGTACGTTTGAATCTGTTGTGTTTCGTCTTTCGGAGTCGACAGTGAACCATATGGTGACGGGAAGAGCGTCAAGTCCGCCCCGGCGAGTCGAATCAGTTTCCCAAAGAGGAGGGAATGACGAATCGATCCGGTCAACGCTCCCGCGAAAGCGGGATGTGCCAAAATCGGGACGTGAATCTCAGGGTCTTTGGCGAGCTCTCGTAACGCGTCAAGCCCGTACGTATACACGTTGAACAAAAGTGCGGTCGCGCCTGCCTCGATCAAACGTTTTGCCTGATCGCGTAAGGTGAAAACGGGTCCGCTCAACGTGATGGCGTATAGAACGGAACGACCCGTCAATTCTTGATGTTCTTGAATGATCGATGCTCCAATTCGAGCCCGTTCGAGCGATGGGGTGAGCGGATTGTCATATAAAATCTCATCGTCTTTCACGAGATCGATGCCACCTGCAAACTGGTCACGAAGTTGTGTCGCCAAAAAATCAAGGTCACGCCCGATGACGCCTTTGAAGATGCTCATGGCGAGCGGTCGGTCGTGTACTTGAAGGATGTCGCGGACCCCTTCAACACCGAATGCGGCACCCGGAAAGTCCGATGCGAGCTCATTCGGGAGCGATAGGTCGACAAGTTGGACGTTTGGGTCGAGCGACAGCTTTCCGAATGTCGTCGTCAGAATGGACGAAAAGTCCGGCGTCACATTATGTAGCGGGTAACGAATCGAGAAGCGACTCGTCGTTTCCTGTTGGGAGGTATCGATGACCTCACCGCGGAATGCCTGTAGTTGATGCTGTTCGAGATGGTTCAATTCGGTCCATGTCCCGACGGTCAGCTCATGTGCGATTTTCTCAGCCACGCGTTCGACGTGATCGGTATGTTTGATTTCATAAGTTGCGATGACTCCCATAAGTTCCTCCTTTCAGGTCAAACAAAAAATGACCTCATGCCAAGGCAAGAGGTCATTCGAAAACAATGAACTCTTATCTCTCAGCGATAGCTGCAAGAATTAGCACCGTGCCATTACTGGTCGGTTGCTGCGACATCATCGGGCTTGTCCCTCCGTCTGCTCTTGATAAGAATAGTTGTGAAGTTGTGAAATTTAATTGAATTTTTACATAGAATCGCTCACTCGTCAATTCCTTTTTTTGAGAAAAAAAGTTTGAAAATAATGTTTCTATATATGCGTGTCAAAAATAGGGAGTCGACCGAAAATAGAGGATTGACAACTAGCGTGCCTAGTCCGTAATATTCGTCTCAACACGTCAAACACAATTACATCATTTACTCTTATCGCGAGTTGGCAGAGGGAATTGGCCCTAAGACGCCGCAGCAACCGACCATTTGGCACGGTGCTACATCCACCAGACATATGTCTGAAAGATGAGAGGAACAACCAATTTGGGTGTGCCTCTTTCTCGCGGAGAAAGGGGCTTTTTTCATGCATAGATTCAAGAAAGGGGAAAATCATCATGGCTTATGAGGCGTTTACAGAACAAAGTGTCGTCGAACACGTTCGACAGTTGGGGTTACTAGAAGAGGGGATTGCAGAATGTGAGGAAATCGGAGATGGAAATTTAAATCTCGTATTTCGCATTCGTCAAGGAGAGACGTCATTGATCGTGAAACAGGCGTTGCCGTACGCAAAAGTCGTTGGAGAGAGCTGGCCGCTCACGCTTGACCGTTCGTGGATCGAACAACTGGCACTCCGTGAGTTTTCAAAAGTCGTACCGCAATTCGTACCGGATGTACTCGGTAGCGACCGTGAACTCGCCTATACGATTTTAGAAGATTTGTCAGCGTTTGAAATCGTCCGGACGGGTTTCCTAAAAGGAGAGAGCTATCCGAATTTGGCGCGTCACGTCGGTACATTCCTCGGGGAAACGTTGTTTGCGACGTCTGACTATGCGAAAGGACCGCTCGCCAAGAAACAAATCGAAAAAGAGTATTACAATCCAGAGCTATGCGATATCACAGAAAAACTGATCTTCACCGACCCGTATCGTGATGCAGAATCGAATCAAATCGAAACGGCTCTTCGTCCGGACGTGGAGCAGCTGTGGTCAGATCTCGCCTTGAAAATTGAAGTGACGAAATTGAAGGTTGGGTTCGTGACCAAACATGAAGCGTTGCTACATGGGGATTTACATACAGGAAGCATTTTTGCGACGCGTCAGGAAACGAAAATCATCGATCCTGAGTTTGCCTTTTACGGTCCATTCGGTTTTGACATCGGTCAAATCATCGCCCATTTGGTGTTCTCGACGTATGCACATCCGTTGAAGCGGTTCGAACGCTTCACAGAAGTGCTCACTCTGTGGGAGACGTTCGAAAAAACGTTCCGTACCCGCTTCATACAGGCGGTCGAGCCGTTCAACACAGTAGGATTCGTGGACGAACTGTTGCCATCGATTTTGAGTGATGCGATCGGCTACGCAGGCTGCGAATTGATTCGTCGGACGGTCGGTCTAGCGGGCGTTGCTGACTTAGAAACATTACCAGACGACCTTCGGATCGAACGGAAACGTCACGCCCTAGAACTTGGCACGCGTCTCATCAAACAGCGTCATCAGATTCCATCCATCGATCAGCTGATCCCGGTTCTATCGGAGGTGCGGGTATGAGTGTGCAAAGTATACATTTCGATGCCGACACGGAAGTGTTGACGATTTTAGATCAGACGCTGTTGCCGCAAGAAGAGCGCTATGTCGAAGTGATAACGCTCGAACAGGCCGAACAGGCGATCAAGTCGCTCCAAGTCCGAGGTGCGCCGGCCATCGCTTATTTCGGTGCGTTCGTCCTTGCAAAAGAAGCGTCACGCCTGCAAGACAATCCCTATTTTCATCTCCAATTGAATCAGGTTGGTCAACGGTTGATTGCGACAAGACCAACAGCGGTCAACTTACAACACGTCATCGAATCACTCCTTCGACTGAATGTGGGGGAAGACTTTGAGCAGATCGCAAAAGCAATCAAAGCGCGTGCGATTGAAATCTATGAACAAGACGTGGCCACGTATCGCACGATTGGTGAACATGCGTTGACCGTGTTACCTGCTGGAGGGAACGTGTTGACGATTTGTAACGCCGGTGCCATAGCGACGTCACGGTACGGTACCGCGCTCGCACCGTTCTATGTCGGAAAAGAGCGGGGCATCCCGTTTCGTGTGTTCGCGTCGGAAACTCGTCCACTGCTTCAAGGGGCACGGTTGACGGTATGGGAGCTCGACCGAGCAGACATCGACGTCACATTGATCACGGATAATATGGCGGGGTGGACGATTCAGACGAAACAAATCGATGCCATCATCGTCGGGGCGGATCGCATCACTCGTACCGGTCATACGGCCAACAAGATTGGGACACTCCAACTCGCGATTTTGGCGAAGCATTACGGCATCCCGTTTTATGTGGCAGCCCCGCATTCGACGTTTGATTTGGAAGCAGACGACACGATTCAAATTGAAGAACGGGACGCACATGAAGTGACCCATATCGGGGGACACCCGACGGCACTTGTCGGCATCACCGTCTTCAATCCGGCGTTTGATGTGACCCCACCAGAACTCATCACCGGTCTGATCACAGAGACGGGTGTGCTCGAACCGACCGAGTCGGTCATTGTACAACACGTAGGAGGAAACGCATATGTCTAAAAAAATCATCTTCTTCCTGTTGACCGTCATTCTGGCGCTTGCCGGATGCACGAACGAACAGGCGCAACCGAAAACGACCGCGACAACAAATAAAGCGGAGACAAAAACAGTCAGCGTCTCAAATGAGACGCTTCCGAAAGACCTAGAGGTCGCACTCGTCATGCAAATGTCGATTGGGACATTTTCTTCGCAATATATCGAAGGGGTGACCGAGCAAGTCGAAGCGTTCGGAGGCAACGTGAAAGTGTACAACGCCGATAATGATTTGTCGAAGATGGCGAGTTACGTTGATACGGCGACAACACAAGGCGTCGATGTGATCTTGATTGACCACGGACGTGCCGATGCCTTGAAAGAGCCTGTTCAACGGGCGCTCGATAAGGGCATCAAAGTCGTCGCGTTCGATAACGATTTAACGAATGAAGGGGTGACGGTCATCGATCAAGATGATTATTCCCTCGCTTGGCGCTCACTCAAAGCACTTGCTGAAGATTTGGACGGGGAAGGGAACATCGTCACAATCTGGGTCGGCGGATTCACGCCGATGGAACGTCGTCATACGATTTATGATGCGTTCTTGAAACGTTACCCGGGCATCCAAGAAGTCGCGAAATTTGGTTCGGCGACGAACAATACGGCGCTCGATACGCAAAGTCAGATGGAGGCAATTTTGAAGAAGTATCCGGAAGGCGAAATCGATGCGGTGTTTGCGATGTGGGATGAGTTCGCCAAAGGGGCGAGCCGTGCCATCAAGCAAGCAGGACGTGACGAAATTTCTGTTTACGGGATTGACTTGAGTGACGAAGACCTACAACTCATGCAAGAAGACGGGAGTCCGTGGGGCGTGACGGCCGCGACGGATCCTGCTGAAATCGGTCGCATTCAAGTCCGTTACGCTTATCAAAAAGTGGTCGGAGAAGAAACCCCTTCGATTCACTCGGTTGATCCATATTTAGTGGACCGTGATGTCTTACCGGATGAGCCTGTCACGATGAATGACCTCGGACAGTACGTTAAAGGTTGGGGTGAGTCGAATGCGGCATGGTCGGACTGGATGAAGGAGACGGACTGATGATTTGCTTGGAACGAATCACGAAACAGTACGGTGAGGTGACCGTACTCAATCAACTGTCGTTCAGTCTAAAACCGGGAGACATTCATGGACTCCTCGGTCTGAACGGGGCGGGTAAGAGTACGCTCATCAAACTGCTGAACGGAACGGTCGAACCGACGTCCGGCGAGCTGTCCATCGACGGGACAACCATCCGTCTCACACCGGCGGAAGCCATTCGTCAAGGCATCATCACCGTATCGCAAGAAGTGGACGATGCGCTCTATTTGGATTTGCCTGTATACGAAAATGTTCTCCCATGGCAAACGGTGAAGCGGATTCGCCCACAACTGTTGAAACAGCAGGCAAAAGACGTGCTATCCCGGGTCGGTTTAGACATCGATCTAACGCGTCCGGCCGGTCACTATCCGCTCAGCGTAAAGCAACGTCTTCTCATCGCCCGGGCACTCGAGAGTGATGCCAAGTATTTATTACTCGATGAGCCGACCGCTGCCTTGTCGGAAACGGATGCCGATGCCTTGCTTGAATTATTACAAACACTGGCGGCAGAAGGGGTAGGCATCGTGTTGGTCACGCACCGATCAGATGAGCTCACGCGCGTCACCTCGACCTCTACGTTTCTTCGAGACGGACGCGTTGTATATGAGGGACCGTTTCAAACCCTTTCTACGGAAGCCGTTCAAACCTTTTTGAGTGGAACGACATTTGAAGGGACAAAAGAGAAGGCAACCCCTGAAGAGGAGATTCGTTTGTCCGCGCAGGTGACTCTCCTTGCGTTCGGGACGAATCTCTCCGTTGAAGCGTACCGTGGGGAAGTGCTCGGGATTGGAGGATTGACGGGGAGCGGGAAGACGGAACTGGTGGAAGCCTTGTTCGGTCTTTCTGGGCTTCGTCAATCCATCACAGTTGACGGAACAACATACGTGATCAAAAATCCGACAGACGCCGTACGTTTAAGATTTGCGCTCGTTCCGGAGGAGAGACGTCGTCACGGATTATTTCTAGACGAGACGATTGAGCGGAATGTGATTTCTGTCGCAGGGAAGACCGATGGTGTCTCTGACGTATTGGCATCGCTTCGCGTTCGCTATGCGAACGTGAAACAAGCGGTCGGTGAGCTGAGTGGTGGAAATCAGCAGAAGGTCGTCTTTAGCAAATGGCTACTCGACGACCGAGATGTCTATCTGCTCGACGAACCGACAAAAGGAATTGATATTGCAGCGAAGCAAGATGTGTATGAACGCGTCATTGCACTCGCGAAACAAGGGAAAACCGTGTTGTTCACGTCAAGTGAGCGACATGAACTTGAACGGGTCGCCAATCGGATTCTTTGGCTCGACCGTGGACAATTTGTAGAGAAAGGAGGCGCATGACATGGCACAATTAGTGGTCAAGGAACGAAAACGAATCAGCGGTCATGTCGGTCAATACGGGACGTTACTTGCAATCTTTGGTTTGATTGCGGTCTTTACCGTGACGAACGATCAATTTCTGACGTATGCAAACTTTAGTGACATCATCAAATCGGTTTCAATCGTGTCGTTACTTGCCCTCGGTGTCACGTTTTCGCTCATCGTCGGAGGTTTTGACTTATCGGTCGGGTCGACGGCGAGTCTCGCGACAATCGGGGCAGCGGCAAGCCTTGTCCTTCATCGACAAGAACTTCTCGTCGCGCTGCTGATTCCGCTCGCCCTAGGGATTCTCGTCGGACTATTGAATGCGCTCGTCACAATCAAATTCCGGTTACCGGATTTGCTAGCGACACTTGCCATCATGTACGTCATTAACGGGATTCAGTTGACGTATACGAAAGGATTCTCGATTTATGACAACATGCCGATCGAAGGCGGGACGGCGCCAGGACGCTTCATTCCATCCTTTTTATTTATCGGTCAAGGAACAATCGGTCCGATTCCGTTCGTCGCCCTGCTTATGCTGTTGTTCTTCATTGGGGCTCATCTGTTTTTGACGTATACACGGACAGGGCGTGAGTTTTATTACGTCGGGTCGAACGCAGAAGCGGCCCGACGTTCCGGGATTGCCGTGAATCGCATCAAGTTGTACGCTTACGTGCTCAGCGGGTTGTTTGCAGCCATCGGTGGGATCATTCTTGCATCTCGGATTGGGACAGGACAGGTCTCGGCCGGAGCACCGCTATTGATGGACGCTGTCGCGGCTGCTTATATCGGCTACGCCGTCTTTGCGACGGGTCGTCCGAACGTGATCGGGACATTGATTGGAGCTATTTTAATCGGGATTCTCTTGAATGGACTGACGATGTGGGACGTGCCGTACTATGCGCAAGATATCGTCAAAGGGACGATTTTGATTGGAGCGCTCGGTCTTTCTTATATTCAAAAGAAACAGCGGACATGACAAGACCCCCGGACATCAGTTGTTCGGGGGTTCGCTTTGTTCACGCGTCATTGTGAGAAACGGATACACACCGCCGTTCGTCTCCTGCATGAACGTGTCTTGTGGGATGAAACCGAGCGACTCGTATAACCGGATGGCCCGTTTGTTGAACGTGGCGACGGCAAGATGCACTGTGCGAGTCCCGTATGTCGCCTCGATCCAAGTAAGGATTGAAGTGAGGAATCGATGTCCGTTGCCGCTTCCTGTCAAATCAGGACGCATGCCGAGACCGATGGAGACAGCATCCGCTGATTCGAAGTCCAACGTGACAAAGCCGATCAGCTCATTCACTTCAAGAATGGCGAACGTCGTGTCTCCCCGTTCATTCGCATCTAAAAATAAGGCGAAGTCTTCCTCATCGGCGTCCATATTGTAAAACGCGTAGTCGCCTTCATAGCGCCACTTGAAAGCGATCAGTTCGGCTTGTTCTTGGGTGAGCGGATGAAACGTATAGCTCATAAAAATTCCTCGTCTCTAATGGAAGTGGTCATGCTACACTCAAATCGTATCATGAAAACAAGGGGAGGGAACGTGATGGCAGTTAAGTTGGACATGGTCGGGATCGTCGTGACGGATATGAAGCGGTCGCTCGACTTTTATCGGGCGCTTGGGTTTGAGATTCCAGAAGCGATGAACGGGGAAGCGCATGTAGAGATTGACGAAGGAGGCGTGCGTCTCGCGTTCGATACGGTAGAAGTGGCCGAATCAGTATACGGGGAATGGAAACAGGCAGACGGGCATCGGATCGAGCTTGCCTTCTTATGTGAAAGTCGTGAGGCGCTCGACCGATTATATGACACGGTACTTGAACAAGGCTATGCGTCACACAAAGCTCCATGGGATGCGTTCTGGGGACAACGTTACGCCATCCTGTACGATGCGGATGGGAATTTGATCAGTCTGTTCGCTTCATAAAAATAATCCCGGGCCATGTGGCTCGGGATTATTTGTTGTCGTGGCACTCTCCCCATGAACAAAGGGCATTCATGGCAGGCTGAAGGCCGAGAGCATCTTCAGTTAATGAATACTCGACATGGAGGTGCTTTTCGGTCGAATAGTCGACACGGCGAACCATACCGAGCTGTTCGAGTTCACGCAATTGATCGGTCAACACTTTTCGGCTGACGTCAGGAATCGCCCGTTGAATGTCAGAAAAACGGAGCGGTCCATCTTGAAGCGTACAATACACTTGAGGGCGCCATTTGCCGCCGATAATCTCGAGTGCGCGGTTGACGGGGAACGATGTGGTCATGTTCAAAGAGCCTCACTTTCGGGTAGTTACTTCAATGTGCGTACTTTTTTTCTTGCTTCAATGACAGTATCTTATCGTTATCCGCTAAATTGAGCAAACAAAAAGGAGTAGATGAAACATGACGTATCCAAGAACATTTTCACACATCGGTCTTTCTGTGCCGAGCGTAACCGAGGCCGTAAAATTTTATGAGGACGTGATGGGGTGGTATACCATCATGACACCATCAGACGTCGTCGAGGATGATTCGCCAATCGGCGTGATGTGTACAGACGTCTTCGGACCAGGCTGGGGTAAATTCCGCATCGCCCATATGTCAACAGGAGACGGAATTGGAATCGAGTTATTCGAGTTCCCGAATAACGAGACACCAGAAGACAACTTCGAGTTTTGGAAGACAGGGATCTTCCACTACTGTGTACAAGACCCTGACATCGAAGGACTTGTCGAGAAGATTGTCGCACATGGCGGCAAACAGCGGATGCCGATTCGTGAATACTACCCAGGCGAGAAACCATATCGTATGGTGTACTGCGAAGACCCATTCGGTAATCTCGTTGAAATTTATTCACATTCATACGAACTCACATATTCGGAAGGAGCTTACTAAACATGAAAGCATGGCTACTCGATCAACCCGGTCTAGATCATCTGCATATTGGAGAAATCGACCGACCGACACCAGGAACGGGAGAACTGTTGATTCGTGTCGAAGCGGTCGCCTTGAACCCGGTCGACTATAAAGTCGGTTCAAACGGAAACCCGAACTGGGCATATCCACACATTCTCGGTGTCGATCTCGTCGGAGAAGTCGTCGAGGTCGGTTCAAGTATCGCCAACATCATTACGGGTTCACGTGTAGCCGTGCATACGGATCTTTCGAAATATGGAGGGTTCGCCGAGTACACGGTCGTCGATGCAAGGGCGTGTGCGGTCGTTCCGCAAGGTGTAAGTGATGAGGCGGCGGCTTCGATTCTGTGTGCCGGAATGACAGCGTATGAAGCGGTCATGCAGAAGCTGAACACGCGGGATAAGGAGACGATTCTCGTACACGCTGGAGCGGGCGGTGTCGGTGGCTTTGCGATTCAGCTCGCAAAACGCCTCGGGTTAAAAGTGTTCACGACGGCATCTCCGGAGAATTTTGAGTGGGTAGAATCACTCGGGGCGGACGTGGTCATCGACTATAAGGTCGAGGACGTGACGGCACGAATCATGGAAGAGACGGATGGACGTGGTGTCGATTTGATTTTGAACACGGTCGGTCGCGACGTCGCGACGGCTGACCTCGATCGTCTCGCGTTCAGCGGACACCTCGCCTATATCGCCGGTCCACCAGATATGACGAACATGAAAGGTTTCACGTTATCCCCGTCGATTCATGAAGTGGCACTCGGAGCGGCACATGCGAGCGAGGACGAACATGCGATTCGCAACTTGGCGTATATGGCCGAAGAGATGATGAATTTGCTCGATGCAGGTGAACTGAACGATCTTGTCACAGAAGTGTTATCGTTCGACCAGTTGAAAGAAGGTCTCGAAAAACTACAAACGCGGAAAGTACGCGGTAAACTCATCGTCCGGATTCGCGACTGAGTAGAGCACTCCCTGTTATACTGACAGGGAGTTTATTTGTCGAGGAGGCGAAAGAATGGAGCGATTAATAGACACGTATCGACAGACAGATGTTCAGTTGAGCGGTCACGGCAAACGGGAAGTCGGGGTGTTGAAACGTGCGTTTGAACAGGTGCGTGACGATGAGCCGAGTGACCAGTATGGACAAGGGAAAACGATTCGCCAGTTTGAGGAGAAGATGGCACAAGTTCTTGGGAAAGAGTCGGCGGTATTCTTTCCGAGCGGCACGATGGCGCAACAAATCGCGTTACGCATTTGGTGTGATGAAACAGGGAAGAGCACGGTCGCGTATCATCCGCTCTGCCACCTTGAAATCCATGAGCAGGATGGCTTGAAGGAGTTACATCACATCGAACCGATTTTAGTTGGGGACGAAAATCGGTTGATGACACTCGAAGAGATTCAAGCGTTGCCAGACATCGCGTGTCTATTGCTCGAACTACCACAACGGGAAATCGGCGGGGAATTGCCGACGTTCGAGGAGCTTGTGGCGATTCATGAACACTGTCGTGAAAAAGGGATTTATCTGCATCTGGACGGGGCACGACTGTTCGAATCGCTACCGTATTACGAAAAAGAAGCATCTGAAATCTGTGCACTTTTTGATAGCGTGTACGTCTCGTTTTATAAAGGAATCGGTGGGATTGCCGGTGCCATCCTTGCTGGACCGAAATCATTTTGTGACACGTCGAAGGTGTGGAAGCGACGCTACGGCGGTGATTTGATTAGCCTTTACCCGTATATTCTTTCTTCCGATTATTATTATGAGTTACGGAAAGACAAGATGACCCGGTATCGGGACGATGCAGTGCGGTTGGCAGCACTCTTTAATGAAATCGATGGAGTGTGGACGACACCACGCATCCCCGTCACGAATATGTTCCACTTACATTTTCAAGGGGAGAAGGAAGAACTAAGTGAGAACATTGCGCGCATTCAAGAAAAAACTGGGGTGGGCATTACGGGATATCTCGTTGAAAAAGAAGGATTTTGTTCAACCGAAGTCAGCATCGGGGATACGTTTGAGGAAATCACGCCAGAACAGCTTGACGTATTGTTTCGACAGTTCAGATAAATTAAAACATGCACCATTCCTATTTCGGGAACGGTGCATGTTTTTTACTGGCTGACAATCGCTTCAAGACGATCGAGTTGAGAGGTGAATCCTTCGACAGCTCCCATCTCGACGACTTGTTGGAGAGCTTCTTCATTCGGGAATTCGGAGCGGCTAATGAATAGTGTGCCTTCCGATGTATCGAGAAACTCATTCGTGATGGTCATGACAGGTAAGTCCGGATTGACGTGTCCGTCCGCATCTGAGAACGCATCCGTATAGACGATTCGGGAATAGGGATCAATCTCGATAAAGGTCGATTTTCCCCATGACTCCATGCCGTAAAAGTCACCTTGATTTTTGTCAACACACGTCATGCAGTAGTGCCAAATTCCACCTGGTTTGAAGTCGAAGCTGTATACTTTCGTCTCCCATCCAGCCGGTCCCCACCATTTTTCTAAATGTGCGGGTGTCGAGAATGCTTCGAATACAAGTTGCCGTGGTGCCTTGAACAGACGTTCCATAATCAATGTCGTGCCCTCTACATGTGATTTGACCGTACTCATGATTTATTCTCCTCTCGTTGTGACTCCGTTAAAAACGATTCCAATCGATCGAGACGCTCTGTTTCCCGCGCGATATAGGTCTGCCAAGCATCTAACGGTTCAAGTGCTTGAGACTTGAGCGCGTAGCGTCTCCGGTTGGCATCAATCGTTACCGTGACAAGCCCCGCATCATGTAAGATTCGCAAGTGCTTTGACGTCTGCGGTTGACTGATTCCAAGCTGTGTTGCCATCATTCCGACCGTCCACTCCTGTTTCCGTAACAATTCAATCATCCGTAACCGATTCGGGTCGGCTAACGCTTGAAACAAAGAAGCCAGTTTCTCTTCCATCTTTCGTCACCGTCCTCTTATTTCTTTGTATTCCCCATATGGAATATTCTAAAACAGGAATATAAAAAGGAATCCGTGATGAATTCCTTAATGTCGATATCCGCGAATCCAAGTCGTCATGTAGACGAGTGTCGCGATGATGAGCGTAGAAGCGAGTGCATAGATTGGATATGCGGGAAGTGTGTCTTCAAATAACGGATAAAACATGAACGACCCCATAAAAATAGGAACTGAGATGCCGAACGAAACGTATGCCGCTTTAGTCGCTTTCGCTGTGATGATTTGTTCGCGCTCATCGACTTCACTGAACTCGGTCATCCGGACAGACCATTGAGTAAAGCTCAACTGTTTATTCGGTCGCGTTTTAAATGAATACACTGTCCAAACAATACCGAAAATAACCAGTAACAGTATAGGCAGTAAGTTGAATTCAATGAGAAATCTGTCAGACTCGATGACGGTCTTCGATACATCAGATAGAAATGAGCTGAATAGAAAAGCCATCAGGATATACAAGATGATGCTGGAAATAGACTGAACGACGACGTGTTTCATTTTGTTTCCTCCTCGATTGTGAATATAGATTCGACCGGTTCCTCGAACACCCGTGCGATGTGCATCGCCAGCATGAGTGACGGCGTGTAGCTACCTTTCTCGAGCGAGATGATCGTCTGTCTCGTCACACCGACCTTTTCGGCAAGGTCGCCTTGGGTTAACTGGTGCCGGGCACGCAGTTCTTTTACGCGGTTGACTAATGGCATCGTGCCACCTCATTTCTAGTTTCTACCACTAGTGTAAAATAAACTTTACATAATGTAAAGGATACTTTACTTTATTAGAGGTGATACAATAACGATATAGTCGAAAGGGGAGAGAGCGGATGAAAGCGATTGGAGGACAACATCACGTGTCGGCGATGACCGGTGATGCCAAAAGGAACTTACGATTCTACACGGAAATACTAGGGATGCGGCTCGTCAAAAAGACAGTGAACCAGGATGACCCATCGATGTATCACCTGTTTTATGCGGACGAAACGGGGACGCCCGGAACCGATTTGACGTTCTTTGAGCTTCCGTTTCTCGGGCAGACGTATCGAGGGTCAAACAGTATCTCTCGAACAGCGCTCAGGGTGCCGGACGGGGCAATCGCATATTGGCAAGAGCGTTTTGACACGTTCGATGTATCTTACGGAGAAATCGAGTCGGTTTTAGGAAGGGCAACCCTTTCGTTCGAAGATCATGAAGGCCAACGCCTCTGTCTGGTGGAAGGAGGGAGCGGGACACCTTGGACAAATGGTCCTGTTCCAACGGATCTCGGCATCTTCGGTCTCGGGTTTAGTGAGTGGACGGTACGGCGGATTGACAAGACGGCACAGGTGCTGACTGAAATACTCGGTTATCGATATGTGACGACGTTTGAACGGAATGGCCACGATGTGCGTGTTTTTGAGACGGGAGAAGGTGGCGTGGCGACAGAGATTCATCTCGTTGATCGGCCGGATTTGCCATCGGAACGACCAGGGCGGGGAAGTGTGCATCATGTGGCGATTCGAGTGGAAGATACAGACGATATGACAAAGTGGATTGAGAAACTTGACGCACATGGGATCAGTCACTCTGGTCTCATTGACCGTTATTATTTCCAGTCGATCTACTTCCGTGAACCGAGTGGGATCTTAGTAGAACTGGCAACAGATGAACCGGGGTTCGCGACGGATGAATCAGTTGAAGCACTCGGAGAACGCTTGGCCTTGCCTCCGTTTCTAGAGTCGAGACGAGCGGAAATCGAGGAAAAGTTAAAACCACTGTAATCAAAAACCCGACGGACTTTTTTCAGTCCGTCGGGTTTTGTACGCCTAAGAGCAGGGCAAGTTCGTTCGTTCGATTGGCGACGAGATCGGCAATCGTGTAACGGTCGAGCACTTGAAAGAACGCCAGCATCGCCTCATTCAACACACTTCGTAAGTCACAGGCCGGTGCGATCACACATCGACCTTCCCCGAAGCATTCCACGAGCTCGAGCGGTTCCATCGTTCGAACAACCTCGCCTACATTGATGTCTTCCATCGGGCGCGCGAGACGGAACCCGCCACCACGGCCACGAACCGACTCCAAGTATCCATGTTTGCCAAGCTCGTATACGACTTTCATGACATGATTTTTGGAGATTTTGTATTGGTCTGCCACTTCTTGAATCGTGACCAGCCGATGCGAAAACGTGGCGCTATACATCAACGTCCGTAGTGCGTAGTCACACGTTTGCGTGAGTCTCATCCATCATCACCTCTTTTTCCATTGTACAAGACAACGTTTAAAAGTGCGATTCGAACAAATGTGAAAGGGTGATGGCAGAAATGAGTCGGAATCGTGAAATCTGTTTTAAAGAAGTATTTCATATATTGATTTAAGGTGATTAGACTCACATAATGAACGTGTACGAAACAAAAGGGGGATAAACACATGTTAGATCAACAAACGATTGAGGTTGTAAAAGCGACGGCGCCTGTTTTGAAAGAACATGGTGTGACGATTACGAAGCATTTTTATCAACGAATGTTTGAACAAAATCCAGAAGTACGTCACTTCTTCAACCATACGAACCAAAAACGAGGACGCCAACCGGAGGCACTTGCGAACGCGGTCTATGCGGCTGCCCTTCATATCGACCGGCTCGAAGCGATTCTTCCTGCCATTCAACCGGCACTCCATAAACATAAGAGTTTGAATATCCGCCCAGAACATTATCCAATCGTCGGTGAAAACTTACTTGGAGCGATTCAAGACGTCCTCGGAGAAGCGGCAACACCAGACATCATCGACGCATGGGCGAAAGCGTATGGCGTGATTGCAGACGTCTTCATCTCGCTCGAGAAACAGATGTATGATGACGCACCGTGGATCGGCTTTAAATCGTTCATCATCGAAGAAATCATTGAAGACACACCGGAAGTGAAGCGCTTCCGTCTCGTTGCGAAAGATGGAGTCGTCGGTACAGCCATCCCAGGACAATACATCTCGGTTCAAGCGCGAATCGTTGGCGAGGACATCTTGCACCACCGCCAATATAGTGTCATCGATACGACAGAGAACGGGTACTGGATTGCACCGAAACAAGAAGGGCTCGTTTCGAACTGGCTCCATGAACAGACGGTTGGTACCGAAATTCCGGTGAGCGCACCGGCAGGAGAATTCATTCTTGAAGCATCAGATCGTCCGCTTACACTGATTGCGGGAGGGATTGGCATTACACCGCTCTTCAATATGGCGAAGACGGCACTCGGACAAGGGCGTTCCGTCACATTGTTGCATGCTGTTCGGAGTATGGATCTTCGTCCACTCGGCGAAGAACTCGACGAACTCGAGAAAGAAGGACTTCACCTCATCACACACGTGGATGACGTATCGGGTTGCATGAATGAATCACACCTTGAGGCACTCGATGTCGAAGGACATGATGTCTATACGTGCGGACCAAATGCGATGATGGAGACGGTTGTACGTGTGATTCCTCAGGCACGATATGAATTTTTCGGACCGTCTGCTGTACTCGCGACCAACTAAAAAAGACGACTAGAAAAAGTCGTCTTGATGCACAACGTAGGTTATTCCGTGAGTTCACTTGAATGCATGACTTGTTTGTTGGCATCCAACGTTTCAAGCGACCACATACCATCTGATCGTTTTGTTGTTTCGATGACGTATGTCATAGCATAACCTTAATTGTCGGGATCGTTGACGAGAAAGTCTTTTGAGACATCGTCGCCGTTCAACCGTAAATAAACGACATCTTCCGGGCGCTCTTTTAGATGGACGGCGATATATTCGGTTTCTCCGTCTTCAAGCACAACAAAATCGAACGGTTCGTCCGGTGTCACTTGTTTAGTGACAGACCCTAAGTACCCTGTCGTGACATCAATCTCGGCTAGACCGATGACGGAGCGATCTTCATTTGTGTAAAAAGAGAGAATAGACTGTTCCATGTTATGAATCTCAAAATTGTACCAGTCATTCATCGTGATATAACGGTTCAGTTCTTTTTGGGCATTTTCGTATGACTTGTCAGTCTGAATGTTAGTGTACGTATACAGTCCGACGCCGACTGCGATAGCGACGACGATGAGACTGGAGACGATCGTGAGTAGGATGATTCGTTTGGACATGACTCTTCCTCCAATCTGTTATAAATAGAGACACCCCATGCCTCGCGAATGCGTGCATGGGGTGTTTGAATTAGTACGTCAAGCTCGCGGCGACGATGATGCCGACGACGAGTGATGCGGCGAACAAGCTGAAACCGATCGCCATGTTGCCGTTCTCGACTTCTTTTTCTAAGTTCACGCCAGGCGTGAGGACATATTCAAACGTCCAGAACGCTAATACTTGAGCGACAATCCCGACGAGTCCCCAGATGAATGCGTCGAGTAAGTTGACGCTGTTCGCCCAAACCGTATAGATGACGATGGCGAGTCCGAGCGCTTTCCCCCAAAGTTTCAAGGCGACGGCCATGTTGCCTTCTTTGATTAACTTACGTTCCGAATATTTGGTCGTCAGGGCGAAGATGATGAGTCCCGCGAAAATGAGACCGAATCCTGTCCCGAGGTGGGCGAGGAAGCTTAAGATTGAATCGAGTGTGATGAATGTCATGAGTTCGTCTCCTTTTGTGTAGGTGTGCCAACGGCTAAGTAGTAAGATTGGTTGTTCGTGATCATGCTACCGGCGCGGACGCCGAGTGCGGACGGATGTCCGTTCAAGCAAAAACATCCGATCATAAAATGTGTCTCGACGCGACCTTTGACGGTCGTCGTCATCCGTGTCGGAAGTTCGATGAACTGTTGGTACACGGCTGTTTCTTCCGCATACGTTTGTAGTGCTTCGCGGTGAAACGGTTGGCCGTCTTTCGTGTACAAGATGACGGAGTCCCCTTCACGTCCGAACGCTGGCTTTTTGACGTAATCCGATTCGCCGAGAAACGGTATGTCTTCTAAGTAAGTCGGTAAAAAATAGGTTCCGATGATGTCGCGCTCGGCTTCATCGAACAATGTCTCGGTCTCATACAATTCCCAAATCAAGGCTTGTACGCCTTTCGACTGCATGAGAAAAGCAGAGAGTGGGTTGAGTAACGACACATGCTTTTGCAGGTTCAGTTCGAGTAACCGAATGCCGATCAAGTCTCCGTCTGCTGCTCGGTCGTCCACAAGGTGCTCAATCGGATACGTTTGACGATACAAGATGTCGATCCGTTCGCCCGATGGCGTGTAGACACCGTCTTCGTCGACGAGTAAAGCGTGCAACGGTACGAATTCAGACGGTAAGTCGAGCGTTTCTTGAAGAAAGCGCGCCGTCCATTTGTCTTCTATGTTGTCGTCATGTGCCGTAAAGACGATTTTTGGTGTGCCTTCTCGTCCGAGTCGTTTCCATGCGGCGACGATTGCCTTGCGCAGTTCGGTTTTCAGTTGAGCGGTCGCTTCCCTGTTCGGGTCGAGGAGACCAAACTCGGAAGCGACTACGCCGTTCACGTCAAACAGTTCCTTAATGAACGTCGGTGTGTCCGCATTGAACTCCATCAATTTGAGTTGACCGTCTTTCATGATCCAGTCGTAACGACCGATGATTGTCTCTTGCGGGATTGTCTTCTCCCGTAAAAAAGGGAGACTCGCCTCGGGGTAACCGAGTAGTCGGAGCGTCTCGTCCGGTAGCGTACGCAACAATTGATTCGTCTTCCGAAAAATCGAATCAACCGCCTCGGTCGCTTCTCGAATCGAGTCAACCTGCGAGGCGGTCATTTCGAAACAGTCATATAGGGCATATTCTTCATCGTTTAAATCGGGCCAAAAATAAGGGATTTGACTGTAAAGTTCGTCACGCGTCATCCGCCAAATCCACCTTTAGAGCCGCTGCCGAGTCCAGATTTTGACGATCCTGAATTAGAACCGTTCGATACGGCACCGGTCGCACCACCGTTAGCTTTATACGTCTTATATGACGAAGAGCTCTTCAATGCATTTTTTGAGCGGAATAGACTACCGAGTAAGAAATAGCTGCCATAGTGAGGAGAACGGTCGTCATCGCAATAATACGACTCAGTCTCGTCATCCCAGTCCCAATCGTCACATTCGTAGCCGGTCGGTTCTTCCGGGAGTGCTGCCTCTTCATATTCGTCCCCACCACATGCGGCAAGGGAAGTGGTCAAGACTGCGACCGATAGTCCGCTTAAAATTTTCTTGCTTGTCTTCATGTTGATTCCTCCAATTCATAACCCGTCGGTGTGACATAGATGACGTACACACCACGATCTTCATCTGTTTCTGCTGAATCCCGCTCATACTCTTTGCCGGCGACATACAGGTACTGGCTCCCGAGCATGGCGAGCGCATCGAGGTGACGGTCGACGTAATAGGCTTCGAGCAGCGGGTTGTCAAATCGGTCGTCAAGCGTACGGATCTCGACTTTGATCTCACTCGTTTCATGTTTGTCCATCGGTCCTTCTGTGTAACGGTCGACGTAAATCAAGAAGTATTGATCGCCTTCTAGGGCGGACGAGCGTTGTTTGTATGTCATGCCGTCTTTGACGAAAAACTCACATTCGCGACGGGCCAGCACTTCGTCTAATCCGAGAGACGTGTAATGATATAGCGGTTCGAACGATAATTCATTTTTATAGAGACGATACTCTAAGACGATTGAGTTCATATGTCAGTCCTTCCTTTTTTCTTCTTATACGGAATCACGATCAAAATGGTTTCGTGAATCTTTTTGTAGATACGTTTAGTATATAAGAGAGAAGGAGGGGGAAACAGTGCATATCTTATTTCGTTTGTGGAAAGGGTTAGCGAAATTATCATTTTTGAATGTCGTCTTGGCGTCGGTTGGCATCATCATCCTAGGAACCGTACTCGGTTATTGGTTAGAGCCAGAGACGTTCGGGTCATTATTTGATTCATTCTGGTGGACGATGACGACGCTGACGACCGTCGGATATGGAGATTTTTATCCATCCTCCGTGGCAGGGCGATGGCTCGGAATTTTCTTGTTCCTATTCGGGATTGGGATTATCGGGGCATTGATTGGAAAATTAGTTGAAATCGGCGCGACGTTTCAACGGTTAAAACGGGAGGGAAGACTAGTGTATCGTGGAGAAGGACATTATGTGTATATCGGGTGGTCCCCGAAAACGAAGAAAGCAATTGATGAAGTACTTAACTACGAACCGAAAGCGGAAATCGTCTTGATTGATCAGTTGATCGAAGAGCCGTACGTGCACGATCAAGTGCACTTCGTTTCAGGGGATGCCTCAGATGAAGCGGTCTTATTGCAGGCGAACGTCCTGAAAGCACGACGCGTCGCCATTTTTGCGGATGCGCGCATCACGGAAACATTACTCGCCGATGGAAAATCGCTTTTGATCGCCTCAGCGGTCGAGGCGCTGTCCTCTGAACATCAAGTGGATTTGCACACGGTCGTTGAAGTGTGTGAAGAACGAAATATCTCGAAATTCAAACACGTCCGCGTCGACGATTTTATTTTGGCGAACGACTCAGTCTCCCTCTTAATGGCAAAAGCGACGTTACAGCCAGGGACGACGGCGATTTTCCGTCAATTGTTAAGCAAACAGTCAGGCGGGAACATCCAAGCGTTGAAACCAAAAATCGAGTGGCAAAATGTTCGGCAAGCGAACACGGCTTTACTTGAATCAGGGGTGACACTCATCGCGGTCAATGACCGATTAGATGTGGCGACGATGCTCGATTTGCCGCTACAAGACACAGACATGCTCTATGTCGTCTGTCATGACGATGTATTTGAACGATTATCATAAGGAGTGAAACCATGCATAACGGAACGTTTATCCGAAAGATGACACGCATGCAAAACGTGCAACGATGGGACGAATATGCCCCTCATTATCATGATAACGCAGCGAGTCATAGCTTTCGTGTCGCGGTCTTCAGCTTGATCGCGGCTTATGTGGAAAAAGAGAACGGGCGTGACGTCGACTTGCTCGATTTGCTCGGGAAAGCTATTTTCCACGACATGAATGAAGTACAGACCGGTCCAATCATGCACCGGACGAAAAAAGAGCCGACCTTGATCGGTCACATCGAACGCATGGAACGGACAGCGAGCCTCGGTCTTGTGGAGTTGCTGTCACAGTCGTTACGTCCTCACTTCCACCGTTTTGTTGTCGAGGCGGAAGATGACTCGTTCGAAGGACGGATTGTCGACGGAATTGATTCTTTCGATGCGATGCTGTTCGTGCGACGGGAAGTCGCCCATGGCTCTCCTCATTTCGATGACAAGTTAGAAGAGATGAAAGCCGCTCTCCGTCATCATCCGATTGATTCGGTCCGTTGGCTGTTCGACCAGGTCGAGGCAGAGACCGATGTGTTACGCTTCATCGAGAACGTCATGCGGATGGACAGTGTCCGTCGTTGGAAAGGGCGCTTCAATACGATTGACGACAACGATGCGATTCATGGTTTTCGGGCAGCAGCGCTCGGTATGTTCAGCGGACTCCTAGAGCGTGAAAAGTATGATGTTGACGTCGATGTCGCCGAACTCGTGGCACGTCTTCTTTGTCACGACTTAGTCGAAGGGGTGACCGGAGATGTGCTCGGACCGGTCAAGCATTCGACACAAGAGACGGGAGCGGCATTTGAGGCGTACGAACGGGCAGAGAGTGAACGTCTTCTCGGGCTGTTGCCGGCATATATGCAGCCGGCGTTCCGTCGATACATGGCTGATTCGAAAGATGACACGTATGAAGGGATGCTCGTCGACATGATGGATAAACTCGATGCCCTCATCAAGATGAACATGGAGCGGAAGATGAACGGGGCCGAGTATGAGGTCACATATCGCGAACAACTCCGTAAAGTCCAGATGCGTTATGAGAACCCGAGTATGATTTTCTTCTTGGCCTATATTTTGCACGATCTAGATTACGTCACAAGTTGATGAATAGGCGGATGGCACAAGCCATCCGTCTTTGTTTCGTTCAACTGAACTATTCAAATGAAAAATAGTTAGGGAGAGAGAACTGTTTTTGGACATCGGTCTATGCAACAAAATCAAAATCCTTCACAATAATTTATGCAAGCGCTTTCATTATTTAATTGAGGAGGAATGAATGATGTTGAAGAAACGACAAGGGATTGCCGTGCTGGCTGGCGTGACATCGATTGCACTGCTTTCGGGGCAACCGGTCGCACAAGCGGCAACTCCACAGAACGGTACGATGATGCAATACTTTGAATGGTATGTCCCGAACGACGGGCTTCATTGGAACCGTCTCTCGAATGATTCACAGCACTTGAAAGACATCGGCATCTCCACGGTTTGGATTCCACCGGCATATAAAGGGACGTCTCAAAATGATGTCGGATACGGGGCCTATGATTTGTATGATTTAGGAGAGTTCAATCAAAAAGGGACGACACGAACGAAGTATGGAACAAAAGCGCAGCTACAGTCGGCCATCTCCAACTTACGCGGAAAAGGGATTGGCGTATACGGGGATGTGGTCATGAACCATAAGGGCGGAGCGGATTATACCGAGTCCGTTCAAGCTGTCGAGGTCAATCCTTCTAACCGGAATCAGGAGACATCTGGGGAATATTCGATTTCTGCCTGGACGGGATTCAATTTTGCAGGCCGCAACAATACATACTCGCCGTTCAAGTGGCGTTGGTATCACTTTGACGGGACCGATTGGGATCAGTCACGGAGTTTGAGCCGAATCTACAAATTCAAGAGTACGGGTAAAGCGTGGGACAGTGAAGTGTCCGGGGAGAACGGAAACTATGACTACTTGATGTACGCCGATGTCGATTTCGAGCATCCAGAAGTGCGACAAGAGATGAAAAACTGGGGGAAATGGTACGCGGATTCGCTCGGTCTCGATGGATTCCGTCTCGATGCGGTCAAACATATTAATCATTCGTACTTGAAAGAGTGGGTGACAAGCGTCCGTCAGACGACAGGGAAAGAGATGTTCACCGTCGCGGAGTATTGGAAAAACGACCTTGGGGCCATCAATGATTACTTGGCGAAGACGGGCTATACTCACTCGGTATTCGATGTACCGCTCCACTACAACTTCCAAGCGGCAGGGAACGGCGGCGGTTACTATGACATGCGCAACATTCTAAAAGGAACGGTCGTCGAGCAGCATCCGACACTCGCCGTCACCATTGTCGATAACCATGACTCACAACCTGGGCAATCACTCGAGTCGACGGTTGCCAATTGGTTCAAACCGCTCGCCTATGCGACAATCATGACACGCGGTCAAGGATACCCGACACTCTTCTACGGGGATTATTATGGGACGAAGGGGACGACAAACCGTGAAATTCCGAACATGTCAGGGTCTCTTCAACCGATTTTGAAAGCGCGTAAAGACTTTGCCTATGGCACACAACATGACTACATCAACCACCAAGACGTCATCGGTTGGACACGTGAAGGTGTGACAGACCGTGCGAAGTCAGGTCTTGCGACGATTTTGTCGGACGGACCGGGTGGCTCGAAATGGATGTATGTCGGGAAGCAGAACGCGGGAGAAGTATGGAAAGACATGACCGGCAACAATGGTCGTCTCGTGACAATCAACGCGGACGGTTGGGGCGAGTTCTTCGTCAACGGCGGCTCGGTTTCCATCTATACACAACAATAAATCCATCAGACTTGTCTCATCTAAAAATGAGATAAGTCTTTTTTCTGAATTTTCACCACATATTTTTTATACGTGATATAATGACCTAGTGTTAATTCTTGATAGGGAGGACTTTCCAATCCATGAATTCACATTGAACAACGTTGGTTGTTGGTTTCATTTATATTTTTGCGTTGTGACGCTGTTGAATTCAAGGAGGTTGTTATGAGTAAAGAAAAGATTGCCCAATTAAGAAAGCACGTCTCGCCGTTTGAAAAGTCCGATATCCGGATCAGTGTGCGGCAGATGATCAATACGATTTTACCGTTTCTCGTATCATGGTTTTTAGCGTATCAACTATTGAGTGTCTCGATTTTCCTGACATTACCGTTCACGTTGATTGCGGCAGGATTTGTTGTGCGGATGTTCATTATCTTCCATGACTGCACACACGGTTCGTTCTTCAAAAATAAGAAGGCGAACGCGATTGTCGGAACCATTACAGGAATCTTGACGTTATTCCCGTACGAGAAGTGGAAGCGAGAGCATGCGATTCATCATGCGTCGAGCGGAAACTTGGATAAACGAGGCGTTGGGGACATCTGGGTCATGACGATTGAGGAGTACATCGAAGCCTCGAAATGGACGCGATTGAAGTATCGCCTATATCGTCATCCGCTCGTCATGTTCGGTCTTGGACCGCTCTGGCTCATTCTCGTGACGAGCCGCTTCAATCGAAAAGACGCCCGTAAGAAAGAACGCCAAAACACATATATCATTAATCTCTCACTCGTCGTGTTATACAGCGCGTTGATTTATGTCATCGGATGGCAAGCTTTCCTCATTGTTCAAGGTACGACGATGTTCATCGCTGGTGTGCTTGGGATTTGGTTGTTCTATGTCCAGCACACGTTTGAAGATTCATACTTCGAAGATGAGCAGGAGTGGGACTACGTGAAGGCTGCAATCGAAGGAAGCTCGTATTATGAATTGCCGAAAGTGCTTCAATGGGTGACCGGAAATATTGGTTTCCATCACGTCCACCATTTGAGCCCGCGTGTCCCGAACTATCATTTGGAGAAGGCACATACGTCGACACCGCCGTTACAACGGGCGACGACGATCGGACTGTTTTCAAGTTTGAAATCGTTACGTTACAAATTGTATGATGCGAACAACAAAACATTCGTCACGTTCCGAGAAGTGCGCCATCTGTTGCGCCGAACGAACGCGGCATAAAAAAAGATTGTCCCCGTCAAAAGGGACAATCTTTTTAGCGTTTCCAGACCCATTCATCACTCTCATACTTCTTAATGAGCAAGTCGATTTCGGATTGCTGTTCTTCTGTGAAGACGAGCGGTTCGAACGTCAACGAGAAGGCTTCTTTGAAGCCGGTCTCGAATGCGGCCGCTACTTCGTCAAAGGAGACGAAGCGCTGTAACGTATCGTTCAAGGCGACGGCTTTTTCGCTGAACCGACTTTTGGCTTCACGTTTTTCGTGCTCCTCCATCGCGAAACAGTCGAACAATACCTCATCGTCGACAGAAAGAGGGATGGATCCATGTTGCAAGACGGCGCCTTGGTGGCGCACTTGTGCACTGCCTGCAATCTTTTTCCCGTCGACGGCCAGCTCATAATAGGAGGCGGCATCGAAGCAGACGGCTGATTTCGGTTTGCGCAGTGCCTCACGGTCCTCTTCTGTCAACGGCACCGAAAACTCGGCCGGTACACCGAGCTCGTGGTAACCGCGACGGACTCCTTCCGTGAGCAACCGATAGCTCTCGATGATATTCGTTGGGAGGGCCGGTGTCGATTCGGGCAAGATGACGCTATACGTCAGCTCATCGGCGTGCAACACAGCGCGTCCCCCGGTCAGGCGACGGACGACCGGAATGTTGTTCTTCGTGAGGGCGTCACGGTCCAAGTCACGCGTCGCCCGTTGGAAACGTCCAACGCTGACCGCATGAGGTGCCCATGAATAAAAACGAAGCGTCGGTTTGAGTTCTCCCTTCGCGACCCAGTTGGCGATGGCTTCGTCAATCGCCATGTTTTCAGCCGGTGAAGTGGATTCAGTTCTAAGTAAGTGCCACGTCGTACCAGTCATAATCTCTCTTCTTTCTATTAGTCGATTGGCAACATCGTGTGGCGACGCGCCTTGTGTACTTGTTCATCCGCATGGTAAGACGAGCGGACAAGCGGACCTGCCTCACAATGTGAGAATCCTTTCGATAGTGCAATCTCTTTCAACTCAGCGAACTCGTCCGGGTGGTAGTAACGTTCCACCTCGAGGTGCTTCTTCGTCGGTTGCAAGTATTGACCGAGTGTCAAGATGTCGACGTTGTGTGCGCGGAGGTCATCCATCGCTTCAATTAATTCCTCTTTCGTCTCTCCGAGTCCGACCATGATTGACGACTTCGTCGGAATATCCGGATTCAATTCTTTTGAGCGTTTCAAGAATTCGAGTGTGCGTTCGTATGTCGCTTTGGCCCGGACTCTCGGTGTGAGGCGGCGAACCGTCTCTAAGTTATGGTTCATGATGTCAGGACCCGCATCAATCAACGTCTGCAAGGCAGAGAAGTCACCCATCATGTCAGACGGGAGCACTTCGATCGATGTCTCTGGATTCATGGCACGGACGGCACGAACCGTTTCTGCGAAGACGGAAGCCCCGTAATCATTCAAGTCATCACGGGCGACGGCAGTGATGACGACGTGCTTCAAGTTCATGAGGCGTACGGATTCGGCGACGCGCTTTGGCTCTTCCCAATCGAGCTCGTTCGGTTTACCGGTCGTGACGGCACAAAAACGGCAGGCACGTGTACAAATACTTCCTAAAATCATGAACGTCGCGGTCCGACGTACCGCCCAACATTCATGAATGTTCGGACACTTGGCTTCCTCACATACTGTATGTAGATTTTTTTCGCGCATCATCTTCTTCAGACCGGTATACGTGTCGTTCGTGTTTAATTTAATCTTTAACCATTCCGGCTTTCGTTTCAGTTCCCCTCTTGCCACAATAATTTCCCCCTTTTTGAAAGTTAACCTGTATCGAATTGAGTTTACCAAAAAAAGAATCAAAAACGAACCACGGAAATTATTGGTTTTGCCAATACAGTTTTCTGTGTATCAAAACAGAAACATTGTTTCAAAATGGTTACGCTTTCAAGTGAGTCATTGTTTCTGAAAAATGGAGTTGCTATACTGTTGTTGACCACCTGAATAAGAACCAAATGTAACTGATACGATCAGGCATGGGGTGAACGAGCGTTGATGAGGCAACGCTTCTTCCTCCATGCCTTTTCGTTTGGGGGTCAGTCAAATTGGACTAAGGGGAGTGGGGAACATGAACAAGGCATTGAACTGGACAGCAACACTCGGATTGACGACGGCACTACTCGTTTCATCGATTCCGGCAGCGGATGCGGTCGTGGCAGAAGGGACGCCGATGATGTCGATTGACCAGCGCGTCAACACGAAGCTAGAATCGATGACGCTCGAACAAAAAATCGGGCAGATGATCATGCCGGATTTCCGACTCTGGAACGGGGCAAATCATACATCTCTTGCACCGGAAGTGGCGCGTGTGATTGATCGTTTTGATCTCGGTGGCGTGATTCTGTTTGCGGAGAACGTGAAGGAGACGGAACAGACGACGAAACTCGTTCACGACTTACAGGAAGTCGTGAAGCAAGACGACAGTAACGACATTCCGCTATTTGTCACGATCGACCAAGAAGGGGGTATCGTGACGCGTCTTGGGACAGGGACGAACTTACCAGGAAATATGGCAATCGGGGCGACTCGTAACAGTCAATATGCGTATGACGCTGGAAACATCATCGGTTCTGAATTGAACGCACTCGGGGTAAACGTGAACTTCGGACCGGTACTCGACGTCAACAACAATCCAGGAAACCCTGTCATCGGGGTCCGTTCATTCTCGAGCGACCCTGAACTAGTCGGCGAACTCGGGTCAGCGATGACACAAGGCATTCAAGACCAAGGTGTCGCGGCGACGGCGAAACATTTCCCGGGTCATGGGGATACGGCAGTCGACTCACACTATGGACTACCAATTGTCGATAAGTCGCTCGACGAATTGCGTGGACTCGAGTTGTTGCCGTTCAAACGTGCCATCACGGAAGGGATCGACATGATCATGACGGCACATATCGGCATGCCGCAAATCGAAGATGAGGTCGTCGAGTCGGATCGTGGGACGTTCCCACTCCCAGCGACGCTCTCGGACGATGTCATCACGGGAGTGCTACGTGAGGAACTCGGATATGACGGGATTGTTGTGACCGACGCGCTCAATATGCAGGCCATCTCCGATAACTTTACGGAAGCAGAAGCAGTCATCAAGACGTTTGAAGCGGGCGTCGATATCGCCCTGATGCCAACGATTTTGCGTTCGGAAGCAGACGTAATCAAACTCGAAGCCATCTTTGATGAAGTCATCGAAGCCGTTAAGGATGGGCGTTTATCAGAGGCGACTATCGATGAGTCGGTCGAACGTATTTTAAAATTGAAGGCAGAGCGCGGCATTTGGGGAGAGACGATTGACTCGACGACGCTCGAGGCGAAGCTTACAGAAGCGAACGCAGTCGTAGGTAGTGCGGAGCATAAAGCGAAAGAGCGTGAAATCGCAGAAGCAGCCGTCACACTTGTGAAGAATGAGGACAAGACACTCCCGTTTAAACCGAAAAAAGGGGACACGGTGCTCGTCTTGTCACCAGCAAAAGATCAGACGGACAGTATGGTGAAGACATTTAAGTCGCTTGAGAAGAACGCTGGGAATATGAAAGGCGTGAACGTCATCACGGCCAACTATTCGGCGTCAACGCCACACTTAACGCAAAATCCGGCACTTCAGCAAAAAGTCGAGGCAGCCGATTACATCATCGTCGGTTCGAACGTGAACAACAGCGCGAAATTGAAACCGACATCAGCCGATCATTACGTACCGGCTGAGGTGTTCCGTTACGCCAACGAGACAGGGAAGAAGTCGGTCTTGCTCAGCTTGCGTAACCCATACGATGTCGCCGTTCAGACGGATGCTCCAGCGCAACTCTTGATCTATGGATTCAAAGGTGATCCGAACGGACCGGACTCAGAAGCAGGGAACCTGAAATCGGCCGGACCGAACTTGCCGGCGGGCATTCGTGCCATTTTCGGTGAAGTGAAGCCACAAGGGAAGTTGCCGGTAGACGTACCGAAATTTGTGGACGGTGTGTTCCAAGACGAGAACTATGCACAGTTTGGAGACGGATTTACGAACTGGAATCGCTAAATGAAAATGAGCTCACCCGATGGCGGGGAGCTCATTTTTTTATGCCTCGAAATAGGCGATGACGAGTAGACCTGGACCGGTATGGGCACCGATGGCAGAGCCGACAAGTGTTTTCGTGACGTGTTTCGGTTGAACATGCTCAAGGACCATCTTCTCGAACTGTTCCGCTTTTCCAAGGTCGTCACCGTGACCGATGAAAAGATCCCCATTCTCGACGAGTGGCTTCGATTCCATCGTCCATTCGACCATACGGCGCATGACCTTTTTATGACCACGTACCTTTTCAATCGGGACGAGTTTCCCGTCCTCGACCGTCAGTAACGGCAGAATCGTTAACAAGTCACCGATAAAGGCACTCGCTTTCGAGACACGTCCACCCCGCATCAAGTATTCGAGTGACTCGACCGTGAACAAGTGACGAATCTTTCCGACGAGTGAAGCAGCATACTCACTTGTTTCTTCATACGTATGGTCTTGTCCGTACTCTGCGACCGTCTTGACGAACAATGCCTGTCCGACCGAAGCCGTTCGCGTATCGAGAATCTGGAATGTGCTATCTGGATACTCCTCTTTGAGCATCTCACCGACCATGACAGCCGTTTGGTAAGTACCGGAGAGTTCTCCGGAGAAAGCAAGGTATAAAAACGGGATTTCGGCTTCAAGATGTTCACGGAAACAATGCTCGATTCGCGACGCCTCGATTTGGAACGTCTTCGGTGTCTTGCCTTGACGCATCGCATCGTACACGTCTTTCGGTTGAATCGTCTCCCCGTCTAAAAACTCTTCGTTGTCGATGATGACACCGAGCGGTAAAATCTCAAGACCGTACTCGATGATTTGATCGTGTGTCAAATCGGCCCCGGTGTCTGTGATCAGTTTAAACATTGGATGAATCACTCCTCTGTTAATTGTTGTTCAATCTCGCGTAATGGCTCGTTCCGTTTCCACATTCGTTCGAGCTGGCTCACGAGTGTCGTTTGTTCTTCAGCCGTCAGTGACGCGTTTTGGAGCGTGCTAACAGTGGAAAGGACGCGGTAGGCCCGTGTAAGAACATCTTGAACCGTGAGAGGAATGCCGAGCAAGTCTTCTAACGACGCCATCGTTTCCGGTACAATGGTCGGGTATGTGAACTTGGTTGCCTCCCCTTGGATGGCCAAATCATAAAAGTCTCGAATGATTTCGGCCCGTTCGCTCCCGCTCTGTCTTACGCTCAAGTAAATTTGAACGGCGACACCGCCACGGACGCGTCGTTGCGAAATACCGGCGAACTTTTTGCCGTCAATCGACAAGTCGAAACTTCCCGGACAGTACGAGCCGACGATTTCACCTGGGACGATGTCGTTCGTGACGTCTTGGAACATGTGTTGGATGAGGGAAGTCATGGCCTCATAGCCGCTGTCGATTTGAATGCCGTCATTCTCGGGTAAGATTAAAGATAAGTTCAGGACATCCTCGTCGAGGACGACAGCGAGTCCGCCCGAGTTCCGGACGACCGGTCGGAAGCCGCGCTCGTGCAAATACCGGACTCCATCTTTTAAATGAGGTAACCTTGCATCTTGAATTCCGAGTACAATCGTATTCGTGTGCACCCATGCGCGCAAGACAGCGCCTGATTGTTGGGTCGAAGCACATAACGTGTCATCCGTCGCGAACGATTGTTCCGCTTGAAACATCGTGCCAAGGCTCGATTGGTCAATCACACGATAGCTCGGTTGTTTTAATAATGGATGGATCATATACTTAATTCCTTTTCACAAATAATTTTCCTTCTCATTATAGCATGGAGGGAACGATTCGTTTGAAGTCGAATCTAGAACATAACGAAATGTAGGAGGGCATGTCATGTACTCGTCACGAGGACAATTATCTGGGTCAAAAGTGTTTAAAGACCCGGTACACCGTTATATTTATGTCTACGATCATCTTATTTGGGAACTGATCAACACGAAAGAGTTTCAGCGTTTGCGTCGCATTAAACAGCTCGGGACGTCCTTTTTGACGTTCCACGGCGCAGAGCACACGCGCTTCCATCATTCTCTCGGCGTATATGAAATCGCGCGCCAGTTGATTGATCAGTTTCAACAATATCCGGAATGGGATGACCGCGACCGTGAACTATTGTTAGCGGCGGCGCTCTTGCACGATGTCGGTCACGGCCCATTCTCGCACGCGTTCGAACACGTCTTCTCTGTTCGACATGAAGTGTGGACCGAGCGAATCATTTTAGGCGATACCGAGGTCAACCAAGTGTTGTCGGAGATGGGTGTCGGGTTCGCAGAAGAGGTGGCCTCCATCATCAACAAGACGCACCCGAACCGCTTGATCGTCAATATGCTCAGTTCGCAGCTCGACGTCGATCGGATGGATTATCTATTACGTGATGCGCACTTTGCGGGTGTCAGTTATGGAAAATTTGATTTGGAACGCATGTTGCGTGTCCTTAGACCAGATGAGGACCAAGTCGTCGTCAAACAGTCGGGAATGCATACGATTGAAGATTACATCATGCGTCGCTATCAAATGTATTGGCAAGTGTACCTTCACCCGGCGACGCGTTCGAGCGATCTCCTCTTGAAAGCGATTCTTGAGCGGGCGCAGGAACTACATGAGAGCGGCTATGAATTCAAGATGCTGCCGAAACATTTCTTACCCATCTTTGAGCAAAACAACATGTCGCTTGAACAATATTTGAAGTTGGACGAGACGGTCGTCTACTTCTATTTCCAGGAGTGGATGGAGGAAGACGACGCGATTCTAGCCGATTTATCGAGCCGTTTCGTGAATCGTCGTTTATTGAAATATAAAAACTTCCCGGAAGCGAACCGCGTCCGCTATATGGAACGGTTGCGTCAGACGATGGAAGGCATCGGACTTCCGCCGAAATACTACTTGCTCGAAGATCAGTTGAGTCAGTTGCCGTATGATTTGTACAAAGGGCAGGGCAAGTATGAAGGCATTTATCTTCAGATGAACGATGGGGAACGGAAAGAAATTTCGGAAGTGTCGATGCTCGTCCAGTCGATTTTGAACTCGAGACAATCGGATGAAAAAATTTATTATCCAGAAGATGTGTTACTGAACTTAAGGGATCATGCGAATGAAAAATCGTGGCTCTTGTCGACATTGAAATCCGAATAACCCGAAAAGGGGCGTGACACGATGGAGATTGCGACACTGATTGGTGGCATCGGGATTTTTTTACTCGGGATGACGTTACTCACAGACACGCTCAAAAAATGGGCCGGTACACGACTACGTCATCGGTTGAACCAATTCACCGATGGCTCGTTGTCGGGGGCAACACTTGGCGCGATGTTGACGGCTTTATTTCAATCCTCTACCGTCACGACATTGATGACGATTGGTTTTGTGAGCGCAGGATTGATCACGTTCACGCAAGCATTGCCGCTCGTTATCGGGGCGAACGTGGGTAGCGCGACGACCGGATGGATCATCGCCGTCCTTGGTTATAACGTTGACGTACGTCAAGTGTTCTTGCCGCTCATTGGGCTCGGGATGGCACTTCGTCTCTCAGGACCACGTCTACGACGAATCGGACTATTGTTCGTCAGTGTCGGTCTGATTTTTGTCGGGATTGGGACGCTACAGGAGGCGATGCAAGATGTAGTCACGTTCTCGTTCGGACTAAGCGGGGCGATGAGTTTTCCTCAACAGGCGTTCCTTATTGGCATCGGGTTTGCGATGACGGTTGTCCTTCAGTCGTCGACGATTGGGCTCGTCTTAACGATGACGGCTCTTGCGACCGCCGCGATTTCACTTCCGCAAGCCGCTTTTTTGGTACTCGGTCAAAGTGCTGGGACGAGTCTTGTCGTGGCACTCGGTTCAATTGGAGGCTGGAAGTCGGCCCGACGCATCGTATTGGGGCATGCGATCTACCACGTGTCCATCGTCCTCATCGGATGGCTGACGTTCCCCGTTCTCTTCTTTGTCGTCAATCGGGTAGCCGATTGGTTCAACTGGAACGACTTGTTACGCCTCGCCTTATTCCATACGACGTTCCATGTGTTAGGCGTCCTCTTGTTCCTACCATTTTATCAGTCGTTCGCAAGGCGCTTACTAAAATGGATCCCGAGCCGAGCAGAAAAACTGACACGTCTGCTCGACAAGAACATGTCCCAACTCCCGACGGTCGCCCTTGAGGCGGCGCGGCGATCTTTACTCGAGATTGAACGCTATTTAGGGAACGAGACTGAGTTGCTCGTCCGGGAGGGACGTCTCCGGGAAGATGAGTTGACGCTCGTCGACAAGACGCTGAGCGATGTCCGCGTCTTTTTGAGTACGATTCGTCTAGACGATGTCGGAAAGCAAAATGACTACGGGCAACACTTGTCCCTCCTGCATACAATCGACCATCTCGAACGGTGGTTGTACGTATTGCGAGAAATCGAACCGGTCCAGTCACTGCGGGACACGGACTTTTTAGCGGCGCGGGAACTCGTCTTGCACGAACTCGATCTCGTTCATCAATTGAATCATCATACGCCACCGGAAGACTCGAAGATGTGGAAACAGGCGTCAAAACAGTTGGCGGAATATCGGAAGGCGCATCGATCTGAGCTGCTTGAAGAAACAGCGGCGAATCAGTTGGAGATGGACCAGACGATTCAAAAAGTACAAGTATTGCTGTGGCTTGACCGTATCGGTTACCACATTTGGCGGGCAACACGGCACTTGATTAAGCCGACTGTGCCGAGTGAACGGTTCGAAGTGAACCGAGAAGACTAAACTAGAAATGGAGGAGTGGAAATGGCGACATGGGTGACTCACTTTCGTATCGCGGAGCGGATTCTCGAGACGGATTCCGCATTTGAGCGTATACCTTTTTTAGTAGGAAATATCGGTCCAGACTGTGGGTTGGTCGGAGCTGATGAACGTCCTGAACCACCGAAAACCATCACGCATTTCAAAACAGAGAACGGGATCTCTTCTGATTTGTTCAAACAGACGTATTTAGATGGAGGGATCACAAAATCGAATACAGAATGGTCTTATTTAGTCGGTTACTATTTTCATCTGGTCACAGACGAATATTGGGTGCGGTTGACCCGCGCGAAAAAAGAAGAACCGATTGTACAGGCAATCGTCGGGACACCAGACTATACTCGTTTAGTCAAAACGGACTGGTATGGGATTGACTTTGAGTATTTGGCAAAACATCCGAATCATATCTTTTGGACGGATTTTTGTCACATTGACTCGTTCGAAGACGTCTTACCGTTCTTCCCACAAGGACAAACGGGACAACAAATTCAAAACATCACGACCTTCTATAAAACACATCCGTTTGACCCACAGCATGAATATGTATATATGTCACCTGAAGAGGTCGATGATTTCATTGAAGAGGTTCTTTGTGGGCTACAAGCGAAAATTCAAGAAGTTCAACGAATACATATTTGACGTGGTGCTTAGACGAAAAAACGGACCCCGATTCAAGGAGTCCGTTCGTTACTTATTTCTTGTCCGCGTGCATGACGCCGGCTTGACCGTAGTGCGTCGCATCCATCTCTTCGATGAAGACGGTGATGTTCTCTTTTGGAGCGTTCGTCGTCTCGGAGACGGCGTCCGTCACTTTTTCAATTAATGCGCGTTTTTGTTCCACGGTACGGCCCGGGAGCATTTTTACTGTTACGTAAGGCATGGGTCATTCCTCCTTTGCTGAAGTCTCTTTCATTGTAGTGAATCCGCTTCACCGAGAAAAGAAAAATTCTCGTCCACCTCAAAGCTTGCGCTCACTTTTTCGACATTTCGGGTAAGGAACAAGACAGAGCGAATGTAGGAGGAATGAAGATGAAGTGGAAAGGTAGACAACAGAGTCGTAACGTCGAGGACCGACGAGGGCGCAGCATCGGAGGAAAAGGGATTGCCGGGGTCGGGGGTGGTCTCGGATTGATTCTCGTCATCGTCTTTACGTTATTGAATGGGGGAAGCCCGACCGACCTTGTCAACAATATCGGACTAGGCGAGCCGCAAACTGAAGGAACATACACCGGTACGGAGCGAGAAGAGGAGATGGCGGACTTTGTGGCGGTCGTCTTGAAAGACACGGAGGAAGTATGGACGGATATTTTTGCAGAGAACGGCATGACGTACCAAGAACCGACGCTCGTCCTGTTCTCGGGACAAGTTGAATCCGCTTGTGGCATCGCCGGGTCGGCGGTCGGCCCCTTCTACTGTCCGGGTGATCAAAAGCTGTACATTGATTTAAGTTTCTATGATGAGCTGAGTCAGCGTTTCAATGCGCCGGGTGATTTTGCGATGGCATACGTCGTCGCCCATGAGGTCGGGCACCATGTCCAGACGCTTCTCGGAACGACAGAAGAGATTATGCCGCTTCGGAATGAGATGAGCGAGACTGAATTCAATCGCTATCTCGTCCGTTTCGAGTTACAGGCGGACTACTACGCAGGCGTATGGGCACATCACGCGCAAGGACTCGGTTACCTCGAAGCAGGGGACGTCGAAGAAGCGATGAATGCAGCTCACCAGATCGGTGACGACACGTTACAACGTCAGGCGCGTGGATACGTGACGCCGGACTCGTTTACGCATGGAACGTCGGAACAGCGGATGCGCTGGTTCGAGAGAGGCTTTGAGAACGGGTCGATTCAAGGTGGGGATACGTTCAATACGAACAACTTATAGGTCGGGCGCACGCTCGACCTTTTTAGCCGGTTGGAATATGAGGAAAGAATCCGCTATCATAAAAGAACAACAGTTGCAGGAAGGGGATGACCCGATGGAATCCTTACTTACGAAAATTGATTTAGCAAAAGACGATATGACGGCGGTTGAAAAGAAAATCGCGGACTATATCTTGTCCCATTCAACGCTCATTCCAAATATGACGACGAAAGAACTTGCCCAAAAGACGGATGTGTCCGAAGCGAGTATCGTCCGTTTTGCCCGTGTGGTCGGGATTGATAGCTTTAAAGCATTTAAGCTTGCGCTCGTGAAAGACCTGGCCGTCACCGAAACGACATTGACGGACTTCAACGTTCTCCAGCAAAAGGATACGCCGTACGATTCGTTTCAAAAAGTCATCCATGTGAATAAAGCGGCCATCGAGGCGTGTGCCGAAGCGATGGACAAACGGGAGCTCGAACATGCGGTGGACATATTTGCCCGCGCGAATCGTGTCGTCTTTTATGGGGTTGGTGGATCATCGACCGCGGCCATCGATGCACACTATAAATTCACGAAGCTCGGGTATGCGGCTACGACATCGTCGGACTTTCATTATATGTTGTCGTTGATTCCGCATTTAGGAAAATCAGACGTATTCGTCGCCATCAGCACGTCGGGACGGACGAAAGATGTGCTCGAACTCGTTCGTTTCGCCAAGAAGAAACGTGTGCCCGTCATCGCCATTACGAACTTGGACAAGTCGCCACTTTATCGGGAAGCGGACGTACGCCTTTGCACGCCGAACGTCGAGAGCGATTTCCGAATTGCGAGCATCGCCTCACGGATGACGCAACTGACGATTGTCGATACGTTATATATGGGTCTCTTGCATCGAAAAGGAGAAGGCTTGATTGATCGCTATGCGGAAGCGCGAGATGAGATGGTGAAGTTACGCCGATGATTCGACCGTATTCGAAAGAAAATCGCAAGGAGTTGGAAAACTTCTTGGTGAGGCAACATACCTTCGCTCGCTTGAATGGACAGTCCGTTGAGGAGTTTTGCGACGAGAATGTGGCGGATTTTGAAGAGGACGGCACCGTCAGTCTGATTATTCGTGAAGATGAACGGATCGTCGCCATCGCGGACCTATTAAAACGACATCCCGTGGACGGTTCGCTTTGGCTCGGATTGTTTGTCGTCGAGGAAACCCTTCACGGGACGGGCTTGGCGCAAACGTTATATGAACAAGTGGAAGAAGAGTATATGCGCCCCTATCAGACGGTGTTTCGATTAGGTGTCCTTCCGAACAATCTGCGCGCTCGTCGGTTTTGGGAGCGGAACGGCTATGTATACGAAAAGGATTCTACTACGAATAAGGGTGTGCGCGTTCATGTCCTGAAGAAACAACTCATTCGACCGGAGTGAGTTTTTCTTTCGTAAATTATGAAATTAAATTTCAAAAATAATTAATAATAAATTGACTTTAAATTTCAGTATAGTACGATGAAATCATAGAGAAGAAAGGATGGTGGCGATGCTAGAAAAATTGGCTACAGAAAGACGGAATGAACGAACGATGCAACTAGATGAGATGTCGATTGAGGAGCGATTGATGATCATGAACAGTGAGGATCAACAAGTTCCGCAAGTGATTCAACATCAAATTTCAATCATCGCGCAAGTCGTGGAACGGGTTATCGCATCCTTTCGTAAAGGCGGGCGCTTGATTTATATCGGGGCGGGTACGAGTGGACGTTTAGGCATTTTAGACGCCGCAGAGTGCGTACCGACGTTCGGGGTGTCCCCGGATCAGGTCATCGGGTTGATTGCCGGTGGCGAGCGTGCGCTCATTCAAGCGGTCGAGGGAGCGGAAGACAGCAAGGAATTGGCAGTCGATGATTTGAAAGCGCTTCAACTGGCGGCGGACGACACGGTCATTGGGATTGCGGCGAGCGGACGGACGCCATATGTGATCGGAGGTCTCGATTATGCGCGGGAAGTTGGGGCAACCACTGCGGCCATCTCCTGTAATCAAGACGCGGTCATCAGTCGCCATGCAGACTATGCCATTGAAGTGGAGACAGGACCGGAAGTGTTGACCGGTTCGACACGATTGAAGGCAGGAACGGCACAAAAATTGGTCCTCAACATGATTTCGACGACGTCGATGATTGGAGTAGGCAAAGTGTATCAAAACTTGATGGTCGACGTGAAACCGACGAACGAAAAATTAGAAGTACGTGCCAAGCGGATGATTGCAGAAGCGACAGGGGTCGACATGGAAACGGCCGCGCGTTATTTTGCGTCATCTAAAGGACATGTCAAAACAGCAATCGTCATGATTCTGGCGGACGTCTCTTACGAAGAAGCCATCACACGATTAGAGCGTGCGAACGGGTTTGTCCGCGAGGCGCTATAAGGGGGAAATCGAGATGAAGAAAGAAGAGGTTTTAGCACGGGACATCCTCGCACATGTCGGGGGGAAAGAGAACATTCGTCAACTCGCTCACTGTATGACGCGTGTCCGTTTGTCGTTGAAGGATCCGACCAAAGCCGATCTTGACGCCTTGAAGAAGATTGATGGCGTCATGGGGGTCATCGATGATGAGACGCTACAAATCGTCGTCGGTCCGGGAACGGTGAATCGGGTCGCGGATTATATGAGTCATGAAACGGGTCTCGCGATCGGAGAAGAGTCCGTGGACACGAACTTGACGCCAGAGGAACGCGCAGCGGTCGAGCGTCAAAAAGTAAAAGAGAAGCAAAAGTCACCGTTCAAACGATTCCTTCGTCGACTCGGGAATATCTTCATCCCGCTCATTCCGGGTCTCGTCGCTTCAGGAATCATCAACGGTGCGGCGAACTTTGCTGTCAACGCCGGCGTCGACCGGACGGAGACGTGGATGCAGATTTTACTCGTCCTCGGTAGCACAGTCTTCGCATACTTAGCCATCCTCGTTGGGTGGAACACGGCGAAAGAGTTCGGGGGGACACCGGTGCTCGGAGCGATTGCCGGGGGGATTCTGTTCAACCCGCTCCTCGCGGACATCGTGATTTATGGGGAACCGCTCGTCGTCGGACGCGGTGGCTTGTTCGGTGTCATTTTTGCCGGTTGGCTCATGACGTATATCGAGAAGCACATTCGTCGCTTCATGCCGGTATCGATCGATATTATCTTCACACCACTCTTTACGGTCCTCATCGTCGGATTTACAGCACTCTATGCGATCATGCCGGTCGCGGGCGTATTGTCAGATGGGATCATGCGAGGCATCAATGCGACGCTTGAAGTCGGGGGACCCGTCGCCGGGGCACTTTTGGCCGGTTTCTTCTTACCACTCGTCATGGTCGGGTTACACCATGGTTTGACGCCGATTCATTTAGAATTGCTGAATACGGTCGGGACGACGGCGCTTCTTCCAATCTTGGCGATGGCAGGTGCCGGTCAAGTCGGTGCAGCCCTTGCAATCTTTGTGAAGACAAGCAACCCGCGACTCCGTAATATTATTAAAGGGGCCATCCCGGTCGGTTTCCTCGGAATCGGCGAACCGCTCCTTTACGGGGTCACGCTTCCGCTCGGACGTCCGTTCTTAACAGCTTGTCTCGGCGCCGCGGTCGGTGGTGCCTTCCAAGCAACGATGAAGACGGCTGCACTTGGCATTGGTGTATCGGGTCTATCCCTTACGCCGCTGATTGATGACGGGATGTACTTGACGTATGTCGCCGGACTATTGATTTCGTATACGGCAGGCTTCCTGTTCACTTATTTCTTCGGCTTCAAAGAAGAGATGGCGGATGGGATTTGACAAACAAAGATGGCTCGGTCGAGTCATCTTTTTCTATACGTTTTGTGAGGAGGGAAATAGATGAGAGGGATTTCCGTTTACTTAAGTGAGGAACTGACGTCTGCGTCTATTGATTGGATCGAACGCATGCGAGAGAGCGGGTTCACGAGCATTTTCACGTCGCTTCATATTCCAGAAGACGATTCGACGTTATATACAGGACGACTCCAGCAGTTAGGAGAATTGGCAAGACGTCTGGAGATGGAACTCGTGGCAGACATCGCCCCGTCGTCTCTTCAGGCGCTCGGTAAAGGCTGGGATGATGCCCATACATTGCTAGAGTGGGGCGTCACAGGGTTACGTGTCGACTATGGCGTCACACCGAAACAAGTGGCCGACTTGTCACGACATATGATGGTCGCACTCAATGCCAGTACGCTCACGGAAACAGAGTTTGAAGAGATGGTGCGGCAGGGGTTACAGCGTGACCACGTCGAAGCGTGGCATAACTTTTATCCGCGACCTGAGACGGGACTCGACCGCTCCTGGTTTGACGAGAGAAACGCGTGGTTACGTGCGCAAGGAATCAAGGTACAAGCGTTCATCCCTGGAGATGAACAATTGCGTGGACCTCTTCATGAGACGTTGCCGACACTCGAGGAGCATCGGCATCAGTCTCCACTTTCGTGTTATATCGATTTACAAGCGACAGTCGACCGAATTTTGATTGGTGACCCGCGCGTGTCCAATCAGGCGATGCGACAATTTCAGGCGTACGATGAAGGGATCATCCTCCTTCGTGCGACTTCAGAGTATCGTGTCGATTCATTACCGACACTGCATACGAATCGAATGGACCCGGCCCGGGATGTCATCCGTTCGGTCGAATCGAGAGCTTACGGACGACCAGGGGACCATTTGATCCAACCGAAAAACACAGAAGAACGACTGATTGGCAGCATTACGATGGATAACGAACGATACGGGCGTTATGCGGGTGAACTTCAAGTGACGAAGCGGGATTTGCCGGCAGATGAACGGGTCAACGTCATCGGTCGGGTCATTGAAATGGACGGCACGCTCGTTCAACATATCGGACCAGGTGGACGATTCCAAATTGATTGGATGTGACTCAGGATTGCCACCGTCCTATATCATTGTGTACAGTAGAGAGGGAGGGTGGAACATGAAAGACATTAATTTTAATATCATTTCAGACGATGCAACGGACGGACACGGCGGTTTTGGTGTCGGTTCGCTTAGTTTAAATAACATGTCCCCGGTCATCATCGATGTCGAGGCGGGCACGGCGACAATCGATATGGGTGCGATGCACGCCAAGTCTGCCATCGAGAAGCGTATCAAGTTTTTGACGGACCAAGAAGCGGTACCGAACGGGAAACCGTACTGGGTTGTTTGGGTGACGGTCGGTCGGAAACGAGAAGGTTTTTACTATGGCGGCGTCGCCGCATGTGACATGTTGGTAGATGTCGAGGCGAGACGAGGTTATAAACTATTGCCGTATCACGTCAATCAGATGGACAAATCGTTGAAGGGTCGGATTTTAATCGACATGATGGACGCTCCGTCCCGCGACGTATTGGCGAATTTCTTGCAAGAACATCGCCCAGAAATTTGGTCAAACTCGACAGAACTTCATGCAGAGCTCGAGCGCTTAGGCGCCGAGTAAAAAGATTGGACGAACTTTTCGTCTCCAATCTTTTTTGTTTCGCATTTTTGGGAGTAACAGGAAATTATGTAACTGAAGAGATATTCATTTGTAATTGTATGAAAATTCAGTATTATGATATACTGACTACATTGTGAAAAAAAGAAAGGGTGATACGATGAGCGAAACGAAAAAAATCTTAATCGGTCTCGCGCTAGGTGTTGTAGTTGGTCTCGGATTGGCAGGATTGCCGGATTCAATTTATGAGATTGTAAATCCGTATATTTTATCTCCGGTCGGAACGATTTTTTTGAATTTAATTAAAATGTTAGTCGTGCCGATTGTCTTCTTCTCGATTATTTTAGGCGTCATGGGTCTCGGGGACCCGAAAGAGCTAGGTCGGGTCGGGACGAAGTCGATTTTGTTCTTCTTAGCGACGACAGCACTTGCGATTATGTTGGCGATGGGCGTCGCATCTGTCTTACAACCAGGGGAACGTGGGGACTTCCAAACAACAGGTCTTGAATTTGAGTCAACAGCGACCGAGGATTCTTCAAATATCGTACAGACATTCGTCAATATGATTCCAACGAATCCGATTACGGCACTCGCTGAAGGAAACATGCTTCAAATCATCGTCTTTGCAGCATTGATTGGATTTGCGTTAATCGCCCTTGGGGACAAGGCGAAGACATGGCGTCAATTCGTCAAACAAGGTGATCGCATCATGATGTACCTCATCCATATCGTCATGAAGCTCGCGCCATACGGCGCATTCGCATTGATTGCTTCGGCGATTGGAGGTATCGGTCTCGATGCGGTCGTCGCCATGGCATGGTATATGATCGCCGTCGTCTTGACGCTCTTCTTACACGCAACGATTGTATACGGGGCAGCCGTTTACTTCATCGGGAAGATGAGCCCAGTGTTTTTCTTCAAAAACTTCTATGAGGCGATGACGTTCGCATTCTCGACATCTTCGTCGAATGCGACGCTTCCGGTATCGATGGAAGTTGCACAGAGAAAACTCGGTGTGCCACGTTCGATTTCTTCGTTCGTGCAACCACTCGGGGCAACGGTCAACATGGACGGAACAGCCATCATGCAAGGTGTTGCAACCATCTTCATCGCGCAAGTATTCGCGTCTGATTTAACAATGACTCAATTGTTGACGGTCGTCATTACGGCGGTCCTCGCTTCAATCGGGACAGCGGGTGTACCAGGAGTCGGGCTTGTCATGCTTGCCCTCGTCCTTCAGTCGGTCAACTTGCCGGTAGAGGGAATTGCCCTCATTATCGGGGTCGACCGTATTCTCGATATGCTTCGCACATCTGTCAACATCACGGGGGATGCGGCATGTGCGGTTGTCGTTTCAAAATTGGAAGAAAAACACCTACCACCAGTCGACGAAGACTCGTGGGATGAAGCGGGTGCGACCTCTTCATCATCGCTATGATATAGTAAAGGACCATGACAAAACGCGTCATGGTCCTTATTTTGTGAATAGAAAGAGTGATGGTTATGGAATGGGAACTGCTCCCGCTTCCTTTATTTTTAGTCATAAGCATCATACTAAATAGTGTGATTGCGGTGGCCGGAGTGTTACCGAGTGCCTTTTTGACGGCGATCAACGTGAGCGTCCTCGGCCTCGTACCCGGTATTCTCATCTCGATTGTCGGTGAGGCGGTAGGAGCCATCGTCAGTTTCATCCTTTACCGAAAAGCGCTACATCGTTACACGTCCCCGGACGGTGGCCGGTTTCAGCGACTCCGTGAGGCCACAGGGGCCGAGGCATGGTTTCTCGTCCTTGGCATGCGTCTCATGCCGTTCGTACCGTCTGGACTCGTCACGTTATCGGCAGCGTTCAGTCGTATGACACTCGCCTCGTTCGCGGTCGCAAGTACGATTGGGAAAGTGCCTGGCCTCATCATGGAAGGACTAGCGGTGACAGCAGCGATGCAATTGACGGTCGGATGGCAATTGTTCTTGGTCGGTCTCGTCGGTGTTTCTTACCTTGTCTGGCGGATGCGTCAAAGAAGAGGCGAAAAGATATGACAAAACGCCTCGACGAATCGCTTACCGGTCGTTTTCTTTCGTAACACGGCCCAGTCGATTAAAATCGATTCTTCAAAATCTTTTAAAAAGGCTTCGTGAAGTTGTTGGATCGACGTCGTATCGAATTGAGCGATCATCATCTCATGGTTGAGAAACATACTTCGAAAATCGAAATTGGCTGACCCGACGAGGGCAACTTTGCCATCGATCAGAAGCGTTTTCGCATGAATGAAATGGCGATTGTATTTATAAATTTTAATGTTCCGCTTCAACAGCTGTTCGAAATAATACTCGGTCGCATGGAAGCTGAACCATTCGTCCCCCTTGCCTGGTACGACGATACGTACATCGATGCCGCTACGACCTGCGACTTCGAGAATCGTCAACAGTTCAGGTGGAGGGACGAGGTATGGGGTGGTGAGCCAGATCGACTCTTTTGCCTCCATCAACAGACGCATCAACCCGTCACGAATCGTCACGTCTTTACCCGGTGACGTGACGAGCAGTTGTGTCGCCCCGTTTTGTCCTTTCGGTTCATTCACAAAGTACTGAGAGAGATGCTCTTCATCTGCGAATAGGTCCCACGTCTCATCGATTGTCCCTTGTCCCGCATATAACCAGTTCTCGACAAAAAGCTGTTGGAGTTCTCGGACAAGCGGACCTTCGAGACGTAGATGCGTGTCACGCCAGAAACCGAGCTTCTCATTTTTTCCGAGATATTCATCACCGACGTTCAACCCGCCTGTTAGCGCGATTCGTCCATCCACGACAATCAGTTTTTGATGGTTGCGGAAGTTGGCATTGAAGACGAGATAAGGGTGCAGGACCGGATCGAATGCTTGGACGTGGACACGGGATTCCCGTAACGGCTGAATAAAATCTTCCCCGATTTCTTGGCTACCGAGTCCATCATATAAAAAGCGAACGATGACATTCTCATTTGATTTTTGGATGAGTGCATCTCGGACCTTTAGTGAAATCTCATCGGTTCTAAATAGATAGTATTGAATGTGAATATGGTCTGTCGCACTATTGATGGCGTCTAACAGTGCGTCGAATTTTTCTTCGCCGTTGACGAGGAGAGTTGTCGACGTGTGAGCGTCCGCACCGATTGCTCCTAGTTTTTCAAGTGTCCGTGTCAATGGATAGGCAGACACGATATCGGGAGAAGTCTCGATTTTTTCACTCTCAATCGCTTGCCTTAACATCCGTATTTCTGACGATGTCCGTTTAAAGCGTCGGTGGCGGCGTGGGGTACGTCCGAACATGACCCATGCCAAGACGCCGATGTATGGGATAAAGAATACGGTCAATAACCAGGCGAGCTTCCCTTGGGGCTGTACTTGGTCAAATAAAATCTGCCAACCGACGACGAGCGGTGCGACGATTGCGATTCCGATTAATACGGGAATGAGGACATCGAGCCAAAATAAGAGACCGACGAGCAAGATGACACTGATGATCATGATGATGAGTTGAATGACGCGACGTTTCAAAGGAAACACCACCTTTCCAAAACGATGAAAACGAGGGGATTCTCCCCTCGTTTTTTAGTACACACTGTTCAAGACAGCGTTGATTTCGTCCGCGTAACGAACGAAGAAGTATACATTCACTGCGAGAGAGAATAAGACGAGGAAGAGACCGAACTGTGCTTTGACCCGATTTCGATTCCAGTAGTAGAAGACGGACAAGAGCACTGCCAGTCCTACGAATAGAGCGATGACTTCAACGATTCCCCAGACGATGTCCTTGGATAAAAACATGTCGACGATTGTCATGACGACATAGATGAAAACGACAATCCCCATAATCACGACTAAAATAGCTAAAATGATGCTAATCCAATCCGAGCTAACTGCGTCAATTAGGTTTTCAACTGCCATTTCGTATTCGCTCACAACCGTTCCTCCTTTCGAGAGATTGCATAACTATACATCCATTACCCTTTTTTGCATTTCTAAAATCAAGGTTTCACTGGTGAATGGATGAATGAGGGAAGTGGAATTTTAGAAACGATTGCCACGACCGCAAATACATAGAGCCAACTATTCGGTGGGAAAAAGAGTACAAGTAATACGATGATGGCCAATGGTTGTCGCATTGCCGTGGCGAGTAAAGCACTCGTCGTCAGAACGACCGTAAACGTCATATCGAGTTCGAACAAGAGGCTGAAAAAATAACCGAGCGTGAACGAAGAGAAGAGCAGCGGATAAATATGCCCACCGCGCCATCCCGTCGCTAGACAGAACGCCGTAAAGAGCAGTTTCAATACACTAAATAAGAGAAGGGTGTAGAGCGGAATCAGACTCCATTCGTCGATATACTCAAGAATCGTTTCTTCTCCAGAGAAGAGGAGGTCCGGATAAAGAAGAGCCATGATCCCGATTCCGACGCCACCGAGTGTCGTGAGGATTAGAATAGGCACGTTTGAGAAGAGGCGCATCAATGCATGTTCACTGACCAAGTAAAGCCAGCCGAGAACCATGCCGCCAAGAACAATCCATAACATCCTCCAATCGATCTGGACACTTTCAATCGCGGGAAATTTAATGATGAACGGTGGACGCTCGTCAAGTTGGTTGAGTAAATAAAACGTCCCGATTCCGGCGAGTGTCGCAAGCAGGTTCAGTATCGGTTGCTTTTTCTGCTCGCTTTCTTCCGCCGCAATGGCACCAAATAGTGGCGCGTTGAAGACAATCCCGAGCACGACGGCATGACCGACTTCTTGTAATTCCCCTAGCTCTTGACGGACGTAGCGAATACGCTCCGAGAACCATGTCGTGAGTCCGCCGACGATGCCGACGAGCGCTGCCTCGGGACCGAGACTTGCGCCTCCGATGAGAACGAGGAGGGCGGTCAGTGTCGTAAATCCGATCAAACGATAGTCAATGCGTCCCGTTCCTTTTCGTTCTTCTAGCACCTCAGGCATGAGACGGGGCATTCGCCCATACCGACGTTGCAACAGACCGATGCATATACCGGCGATGACCGGCACGAGAAACACATAAAATGGAATATCAAATTGCTCAGGTACCGTATGCCACACAACATGAATCCCTTTATAGACAACGGATAAGAAAAGCCAACTTACTAAACCGATGATGATGCCAAGTACGGTCGCATAGCCACTGACAATCCATGATTTCATCTACATCTCCACCTCTTTCGCTCGCGTCGACCTTCTATAATATGCTATCTCCTGAACACCTCAGACCGAAACCTAAAAAACGATGAAACCGTATCGAAGTGATGAAAACGACAACCACTTCATACGAAAAACAAAAAAGTGCGGGCACTCGATAACGTCGATGCCCACACTTGGAATAAAGAAACGTGCTTATGCTGTTTTGATGACGTGCTCTTTCGCAGGAGCCGGTTTTCCGAAGAAATAACCTTGGGCCAAGTCGAATCCGAGTTCACGACACACATCCGCTTCTTCGATGCGCTCGACACCTTCAGCGAGGAGCGTGATGCCCATCGAGTGGGTCAACGCACGCACTTTTTTGAGGAAATCCCGTTTTTCGGCGTCTTCATCACAAAACGAAATATACGAACGGTCGATTTTGACATAGTCCGGTTCGAGTCGTTTCAACATATCGATGGTCGAAAAGCCTGCGCCGACATCATCTAACGCAACTTGCATGCCTCGTTGTTTATACGTCGAAAAGACGTGCTGGAGATGATCGACGTCATGTACCTTCTCTGTCTCCACGACTTCAAAGATAAAGCGGTCCGGACTAAGTTGATATCGGTCGATGAGATCGAACGTATGCTGCAAACAATAGTCCGGGTTGTAAATCGTCGACGGTAAGAAGTTGATGAATGTCTTTTGGTGAGGGGCGACGGCTTCATATGTCGCTTTGATGGCTTCGGCACGAGCCCGTTGATCGAGCTTCGAATGGAGACCGAAACGGTTTGCCGTCCGGAATAAATCAAAAGGCGAGATGTTTGTCTCGCTACGGAGAAGTGCCTCATACCCGAACGTTTCCGTAGAATCGAGGAAGATGATTGGTTGGAGGTGACTCTCTAACGTGCCGTGTTGAATCTGTTCAATGATATGCCGATGTGCAAGTTGATCTTTTAGCGCCTCGACCTCAAGCGGTGGGGTCTGACGGTTCGATGAAGGATCGACGCAGTATACTGTTCCTTCTGCATGTGTGAGAAGTGCATCTAGTTCTTCAAACGATGTATACGGGTATTCCTTGAATGTCGTGACGAGTGTCCCTTGAGCAATCAAAGGAATCGTTGTGTTACAAGAAGCGCAGGGTGACCACATACTATTCCACCTTTCCTTTTCAAATCGGTTCATTCAGTATATCGGTCACGTCTCACAAAAAACTCACATTCGGGAACCATTCTTCAAAAAATTCGTGCAAAATGGGTACAGGTTTTGTATACTTCCTATCGTATGATTAAGAAGCGCCTCAAAACGCCACTCGCATACGAACAACTTTTTGAATAGAAAGGGGTTCTATCGATGGACCAAAAATTAAAATTATGGTTTACGGAGCACCAAACAGAAGATTACGGAATCACGTTCCGTGTAAACCACGTTTATGAGAGCGAACAAACGGAGTTTCAACGACTAGAAATGGTCGAAACGGACGAGTTCGGAACGATGTTGTTACTTGACGGGATGGTCATGACGACGGATAAGGACGAATTCGTCTATCACGAGATGGTCGCACACGTCCCACTCTTTACACACCCGAATCCAAAGCATGTGCTTGTTGTCGGTGGGGGAGACGGTGGTGTCATCCGTGAAATCATGAAACACCCATCAGTTGAAAAAGCAGTTCTCGTTGATATCGACGGGAAAGTCATTGAATATTCGAAGAAATACTTGCCGAACATTGCCGGTGAACTTGATAACCCACGCGTTGAAGTCATCGTCGGTGACGGTTTCATGCATATTGCGAAGTCAGAGAACGAGTACGACGTCATCATGGTCGACTCGACAGAACCGGTCGGACCAGCAGCGAACCTCTTCACAAAAGGATTCTATGCAGGAATCTCGAAAGCACTCAAAGAGGATGGCATCTTTGTCGCACAAACGGATAACCCATGGTTCACACCAGAACTCATTCAAACGGTTCAACGTGACGTGAAGGAAATCTTCCCAATCACGAAACTATACACAGCGAACGTTCCGACGTATCCGAGCGGTATGTGGACATTCACAATCGGTTCGAAGAAGTATGATCCGGAACAAGTATCGGCTGAGCGTTTCCATGACATCAAAACAAAATACTACACGCCAAAGCTTCACAACGCGGCGTTCGTTCTTCCGAAATTCGTGGAGGATTTGACAAAATGATCAAACGTTTTGATGAAGCATACTCAGGTAAAGTGTTTATCGCTAGTCTCCCAGAGGTGACAGAGGCGAAGACGGTTCTTTACGGGATGCCGATGGACTGGACGGTCAGTTTCCGCCCAGGTTCACGTTTCGGTCCGAACCGAATTCGTGAAGTGTCGATCGGCCTTGAAGAATACAGCCCGTATTTAGACGGTGATTTGGCAGATGCGGCGGTATACGATGCAGGGGATATCCCACTTCCATTTGGGAACGCACCGAAGTCGCTCGACCTCATTGAGGCGTTCGTAAAAGATGTCGTCAAAGCAGGCAAGTTCCCACTCGGAATGGGTGGCGAACACCTCGTCACATGGCCGATCATCAAAGCGATGCACGACGTGTACGGCGACGACTTTGTCATCATCCACTTGGATGCGCATACGGACCTTCGGGATGAGTATGAAGGCGAGCCGCTCTCACACTCGACTCCGCTTAAAAAAGCGGCAAACTTGATTGGACCATCGAGCTGTTACTCGTTCGGAATCCGTTCAGGGATGAAAGAAGAGTTTGAGTGGGCACGTGAAGTCGGCTACAACATGCATCAATTTGAAGTCATCGAGCCTCTCAAGCGCGTCTTACCGACACTCGCTGGGAAAAAAGTATACGTCACCATCGACATCGACGTCCTTGACCCTTCAGCAGCACCAGGGACAGGCACACAAGAAATCGGTGGCATCTCGACGAAAGAATTGTTAGAAGCGGTACACGCCATCGCGAACGCAGACCTTGACATCATCGGTGCAGACCTTGTCGAAGTGTCACCGGCATACGATCAGTCGGATATGACGGCCATCGCGGCAGCAAAAATTCTTCGTGAGATGATGATTGGATTCGTGAAGTAAATGCGGAAAAAAGGTCAGCTGGAAATGGAACTGAGCGCCCGAATCACCCAATGGGAGAAAGAATACTTGGGTCGCGGGTCATTGACGTGTAAGGCAGACCTGCTTCGGGACCTCGCCATCGTCACACTCCAAGGTGTGTTGACGCCGGCCGAGTATGACTTGGCCACCAAGTCGTCAGGTCGCGAGCAATTGAAAAAATACCGCAACAATCTCGTCGAATCGGGACGGAGCCAACTTGAAACGATTGTCGGGCAAGTGCTCGGCCGTTCGATTGTTTCGCTCCACACGGACATCAGTACGAAAACCGGGGAGCGTCTCATCGTCTTTCGGTTGGACGCACCTTGGGATCAAACCGATTGACAACGGAACGTCGACTTTTTAAAATAAAATTCAGAGACGTGAGAGGAGCGAATGGACGAGTCGTCACGAGGCGTGCTTTCGAGATCTTCTTACGGAGCTACTGAACAATTTAATCAACCGACAGTTGTCGGCCTGACGGAGCGAATAGTCGAGCCGTCGGCATACAGCGCACGCCTTCTTTAGGTGTGCGCTTTTTTGTCGCCAAGGAGGAACATGTATGGATTTGTTTTTATTTTTACTAACGAGCGCTCCCGTGCTTCTATTTGTGACGGGCGTGATTGCCGCAGTCGGAAAATCGAACTTGAAGATTCCTGATTCACTGAGCACGACGCTCAACATTTACTTACTACTTGCGATTGGATTGAAAGGTGGGATGGGACTCGCCTCGGTATCATTTGAAGAAATTGCACTGCCATTGACGGTGACGCTGTTGATTGGGATTTTATTACCGCTGCTCGCGTTTCTCGCAGGAGGTCTCCTGAAGTTTACCTTTCATGAACGGATTGCCATGGCTGCGACGTTCGGTTCCGTCTCGCTCGTGACCTATGTGGCTGCATCGACGCAGCTTGAGCGCCTAGGGATTGGATATGAACCGTTCATGACGACATTGGTCGTCGTTCTTGAAATCCCTGGATTGATTGTGGCGTTACTGTTGTATAACCAAACTCAGGTGATGGGGATCACCGCGACGTCGGGCAAAACGAATTCGCTGTCTGTCCTCCGGGATAGCTTATTTTCGAAGAGCATCCTGCTTATGCTAGCAGGTCTTGTGGTTGGACTCGTGACGCCAGACGCGACTCCGCTCAAACCTTTCTTTGTCGATTTGTTCCCAGGGGTGTTGCTTCTCTTCTTGTTAGGGTTGGGGGTAAAAGTCGGACAACAGTTGAAGACGGTACCGACGTATGGGCTGAAGTTCGTTGTCATGGGTATGTTGTTCCCGTTGATTGGGGCACTTGTTGGCTTTTTGGCGGCGGGTGTCGCTGGTCTTTCAGAAGGAGGAACGATTCTTCTCATGACGTTAGCAGCGAGCGGTTCATACATCGCCGCGCCTGCGATGTTACAAGCCTCGGTCCCGGAAGCGAAACCGTCCTTTTATTTGACCCTCTCCCTTGCGGTCACGTTCCCGTTCAACTTGTTGATTGGCATTCCGTTGTATATTGCAATCGTCACATGAAAAAGCGTCGACTCCTCTGAGTCGGCGCTTTTTGTGTGTTCGTTGAGCATCATTGTGTCACTTTTTGCGCCTCCATGCACTTGAGAGCGGCCGTCCAGCTTCCAAAGAGGACATTGATGGTCGATGTACTCGGTACGTTCCGTCCTTCCGCCCATTTTCGATAATGGAGGATACTGAAATGAGGCAATTCCTTTTTCGCGAGCCGGAGCGCTTCAATCACATCCTCCTCATCCCATTTTCGTTTCGGTGGAGCGATATCCAATACGAAAAGAGCATAGCTCCAAGAACCATACTTTCTAGCGATGGTCGCAACGGTCGGATAGCCCCGTTCCTGTGCCCAAACAGCATAGTGCTGAGACGTGAGGCGTTCAAGTTCTTCCGATGCTTCAATCAAGGCTTGGATGATGCGTTCTTCACTATTTTTAGCGGCTGTCGTTTGAAGCTTCGCTTCTCGGAGTGCATTCGACCATGAACCAAAGCGACTACTGATGAGTGTGAGAGATGGCGATCGTGTCACTTTTGACCATTCTCGGTAAGTTTGACTCGTGAATAGCGTGAGCTCTTCTGCGGCTTTGTTTAACGCGCGTAGAATATCTTCGTCTGAATAATAATGAAACGAAAGCTTAATCTGTGCCGCAACGAGGGCTTCACGCCACGAACCAAAT